>NZ_JBHYJI010000004.1:0-125843 GCF_042740435.1 Streptomyces sp. NPDC059002
GTCGAGGACCCGGCTCTTCGGCTGTGTCAGGCCGTCTCCGGGCCGCCCCGCCTGCGGCGGGCGACGACGACCGCTGCCGCGCCCGCGGCCATCGCCACGCCTGCCGTGCCGAGGAGGGCGGTGGAGGGGATGGAGGCGCCGGTGGAGGCGAGGGAGCCGCCGGTGTCGCCGCCGGCCGAACCGCCGCCGCCCACGGAGCCGGAGCCCGTGGTGCCGGTGCCGGTGCTGGCGGTCGGGTCGTTGCCGGTCTTGCCGTCGTCGGACGGGAGGTCGCCGCCGAGGGCGACGGTCACCGGGTCGAGCTTCTCGCCGGGCTCGTAGGGGCGGGTGCCGCGGTTGGCGAACTGCTTGGCACCGGGCTCGGTGAGGGTCGCGGGGACCTTGTCGAGCAGGACGACGTCGTTCTTGGCCTCGTACGAGACCTTGGAGAGGTCGAGCGTGGCGAACTCGACGTCGTTGTTGGTGCCCTGGGGCGTGGTGACGTCGACGAGGAGGGTGCCCTTGGCGCCGTTCGCCTTCACCTTGATGTCGCTGAACTTCATGTCGATGCCGTGCGCCTTGTAGGCGAAGCGGACGCTGCCGCCGAAGGAGGCGTCGATCTTCTTGGCGTCGGAGTCCACGTCGGCCTTGGCGTACGGGAACGTGTAGCCGCTGGAGACCTTCTTGGCGCCGCCCGCGACGGTCGCGTCGCCGCCGGTGGAGATGTACGTGCGGAAGGACTCCTTCAGGCCCCAGGAGAGGCTGCCTTCGGCGATCTTGTCGGCGGGCCGCTCGGTGCCGGAGGTCGGCTTCGCGGAACCGGTGGGGTCGGCCGTCGGCTTGGCGGATCCTGTCGGGTCGGCCGTGGGCTTCGCGGAGCCCGTCGGCTCGGGCGATCCGGTCGGGTCGGCCGTGGGCTCCTCGGTCGGGGCGGCGCCCGCCTTCACCGTGAGGGTGGCCGGGTCGAGCTTCTCGCCCTCCTTGTACATGCCGTTGAACGCCTTGGCGCCGTCCGCCGTCAGCGTCGCGGGTATGTCCTTGAAGGTCATCGCGCCGCCCTCGCCCTGGCCCGGCTTGATGGTGCTCAGGTCGAGCTTGGCGAGGTCGATGTCGTTCTGGGTGGCGCCGTTGAGGGTGACGTCGGCCTGGATGGCGCCGCCCTTGCCCTCGGTGACGACCTTCACGTCGGCGATCTTGATGTCGAAGGCGTGGGCCTTGGAGAGGAAGCGGACGTTGCCCTTGAAGCCGACACTGGTGGCGTGCGTCGGCCCGGGGTCGTACGTCCCCTTGCCGTCGGTGAAGGTGAACACCCCGTTGTCCGGCGCCTGCTTGGCGCCGTCCGTGGCCTCGATCGAGCCCATGGCGATGCCCGTGACGTACTTGCGGAAGGACTCCTTGACGCCCCAGTCCAGCGTGCCGTCCTTGAGTTCGAGCTTCGGCGGCGCGGCCTTGTCGCCGTCGGCGGCGAGCGCCGGCAGGGCGAGGGCGGTCGCGCCGAGCGCACAGGCGGTCGCGACGGCTGCCGCGAGGGTGAGAGGTCGACGGGTGGCGGCCATGATCAGGCTTCTCCTTCGGGAGAGGGGGATGGATGCGTGAGGGGGCTGACCGTGGAGCGGGTCAGCGGCGCGGCAGGTCAGGAGTCGGCGGACGTCGGGGTGTCCGTGGAGCCGGGGGCGGCCGCCGCCGTGCGCTTCTTGCGTACGACACCGAACGCGACCGCCGCGGCGAGCAGCACCGCCACACCCGCGCCGATGCCGATCGGCACGGCGTTCGACGAGGAGTCGGAGGAGTCGGCGGCGTTCTCGGTCCTGGGCTCCGCGGACTTCTCCGGCTGCGGTGCGGGCTTCGCGGACGAGCCGAGGTCGGGCAGCGCGGGCAGCTCCGCGCCGGCGTCGAGGGCGACGGCGAGCGAGAGCGGGTCCATGTCGGAGCCCGCCTTGTACATGCCGCCGAAGGCCTTGGCGCCGTCGGCGGTGAGCTTGGAGGGCACCTCGGTGAGGGCGACGAGGCCGTCCTTCGGCTTCAGGTCCTTGTCGGCGGCGGCGAAGGTGACCAGGGGCGCCTTCTTCAGGGACACGCCCTTGTCGCCCTTGCTCTCGACGTCCGCGCTGAGCGTGCCCTTGCCGTCCTTCACCTCGACGGCGACATCACTCAGCGCGAGGTCGAGGCCGTGTGCGCCGGTGAAGCGGACGGTTCCCGCGAAGTCCGCGTCGAGGGTCCCCTTCTTCTCGTCGTACGTCCCCTCGCCCTGCGGGAAGCGGAAGAGCGCGCCCCCGTCCTGGGCACCGGCGGACAGCTTCCACTCGCCCTTGGCGATGGATCCGGTGACGTACTCACGGAAGGTGCGGCGCACGCCCCAGTCGACGGCGGCGTCCTCGATGCGGCCCGCCTTCGCCTTCTTCTTGTTCTTCCTGTCGGCGGACTTCTCGTCCTTCTTGCCGGCGGACTTCTCGTCCTTCTTGCCGTCGGGCTTGGCGGCCAGGTCCGTGGACAGGCTCACCGGGTCGAGCGCGGTGCCCGCGGTGTAGTACCCGGCGAAGGCTTTGGCACCCTGTGAAGTGAGCGTCGCGGGAAGGTTGTTGAGGGCGATCGGCCCCGTGCCGCCCTTCATGTTGATGCCGGAGATGTTGAGCGAGGCGAGCGGGACCTGCGGGGTCGATGTGACCTTGCCGGTGCCCTTCTCCTTGCTGACCATGTCGGCGTAGAGCGTGCCGGAGCCGCCGGAGATCTTGACGGTGGGACGGCTGATCGTGAGATCCAGCTCGTACGAACCGCCCTTCTTGTGCCCGGTGAAGCGCACCCCGCCGGAGAAGCCCGCGTCGAAGGCGCCGCTGTCCGGGTCGTAGGAGCCCTTCGCCGAGTGGAAGCGGAACTGGCTGCCGCCGACCGTGGCGGCGCCGCCCTGCAGGGTCGAACTCCCTTGGGCGATGGGCCCGGTGACATAGCTCTGGAAGGAGGATTTGATGCCCCAGTCGAGCCGTCCGCCCTGGACCGTGCGGCTCTCGGCGTGCGCGGTGACCGCCGGGAGCAGTGCTCCGACGAGTGCGGTCAGGACGGCCACGGATCCGGCGCGGGCGGTGACGCGCGCCTGTCTCGACGACGGCATGGGGACCCCTCCAGGTCTAGCTAATGAGGTAAGGCTAACCTAAACTACGATCATCCCGGCCGGAACCCCCACCACCGGGAACCCCGGCACCCCAGACCTCAACAGCACGACAGGACGGTGGACTTCGGTGCGTATGCCGCGCTCACTCCGTATCGCAGGCGCGTGGGCCGCCGTACTCGCCCTCGGCCTCACGGGGTGCCAGACATCGGACGGCGACGGCGGCACGGGGTCGCCGAAAGCGCAGGCGAAGGCGGCCGCGCCCGACCGGGTCGAGCCCCTGAAGAACCGGCCGAAGCCCGTGCTGCCCGCCACCGTCACCTCCGCCGACGGCCACCAGGTGACCGTCAAGGACACCAGCCGCATCGTGCCGCTCACCGGCAGCCTCAACGAGATCGTGTTCACCCTCGGACTCGGCGACCACGTGGTCGCGCGCGACATCACCGCCACCTTCGACCAGGCCAAGAAGCTGCCGGTGGTGACACGTGCCCATGACGTCTCGGCGGAGAGCGTGCTCTCCCTCAAGCCGACCGTCGTCCTCGCGGACACCACCACCGGCCCCGCCGAGGCCATCGGCCAGATCCGCGACGCGGGCATCCCCCTCGTCGTGTTCGACCCGGCGAAGGGCCTCGACGACGTGAGCCCGCGCATCGAGGCGGTGGCCAAGACCCTCGGCGTCGAGAAGTCGGGCACCGAGCTGACGAAGCGGACCGAGCAGCGGATCGCGGCGGTCCGCAAGGACATCCCCGCCGACAAGGGCGCGAAGAAGCCGCGGGTCGCCTTCCTCTATCTGCGCGGCCCGGCCTCCGTCTATCTGCTCGGCGGCCGTGAATCCGGGGCGAGTTCGCTGCTTGAGGCGGCGGGCGCGGTCGACGCGGGCAAGGAGTCGGGGCTGACGAAGGACTTCACGGCGATCACCAGTGAGGCCCTCGCCAAGGCCGCGCCCGACGCGATCCTGGTGATGAAGAAGGGACTCGCATCGGTGGACGGCGTGGACGGACTCCTCAAGGTCCCCGGGGTCGCCGAGACCCCCGCGGGCCTGGACCGGCGCATCGTCTCGATCGACGACGGAGTGCTCCTCAACTACGGGCCGCGCACCGACCAGGTGCTGAAGTCCCTGGTCGAGCAGCTCTACGGGGACACCAAGTGAGCGTCCTGACCAAGACCGCGGAGCCGAAAGCCGCGGTGCCGCCCGGTGAGACCCCCCACCGCCGTCGGGGCGCCGCGCTCCCGCTGACCGTGGGGCTCGTGGCCGCCCTCGTCCTGCTCTGTCTGATCTCCGCGGGCACCGGCGCCTACCGGATCCCGCTCGGCGACGTGCTCGGTTCCGTGCAGCACAGGATCGGGCTCGGCGGCAGCGCGCTCGACCGGGTCGGCGAGAGCGTCCTGTGGAACGTGCGGCTGCCGCGCGTCGTGCTCGCGCTGCTCGTCGGCGCCTCGCTCGGCTGCGCGGGCGCGCTGATGCAGGGCGTGTTCGGCAATCCGCTCGCGGAGCCCGGCGTCATCGGGATCTCGTCGGGCGCGGCAGTCGGCGCGGTCGCCTCCATCGCGCTCGGCCTCAGCTTCTTCGGGAACTGGACCGTCACCATCTGCGCGTTCGTCGCCGGACTCGCGACCGTCCTTCTCGTGTACGTGATGTCGCGCGACGGCGGCCGTACGGAAGTCGTCACGCTGATCCTCACCGGCATCGCCGTGAACGCCTTCGCGGGCGCGCTCATCGGCCTGTGCATCTTCTTCGCGGACAACGCGCAGATCAGCCAGATCACGTTCTGGCAGCTCGGTTCGCTCGCCCAGGCGACCTGGCCGAAGGTGCTCGCGGTGCTTCCGTGTGCGCTGCTCGGTCTCGCCGTCGCGCCGTTCCACGCACGGAAGCTGGACCTGCTCGCGCTCGGCGAGCGGCCCGCGCGGCATCTGGGCGTGGACGTCGAGCGGCTGCGCCTCGTGCTCGTCCTCGTGGTGGCCCTGCTGACCGCGGCCGCCGTGGCCGTCGCCGGGATCATCACCTTCGTCGGCCTGCTCGTACCGCATCTGCTGCGGATGGCCGCAGGTCCCGGGCATCGCTTCCTCGTGCCCGGCAGCGCGCTCGGCGGGGCGCTCGTCCTGGTCGCGGCCGATCTGGCCGCGCGCACCGTGGCGGCACCCGCCGAGCTGCCGCTGGGCGTGCTCACCGCTCTCTTCGGCAGCCCGTTCTTCTTCTGGCTGCTGCGCAGGACCCGTCGCAAGCAAGGTGGTTGGGCATGATCGGGCAGCTGGGCAAGCGGCTCTTCGGCGTACGCGAGCGTGCGCTGCCGGGGCCGAGCGCCGCCGGTGACGTGCTCGCCGAGGCCGAGGGGCTGCGGGTGCGGCTCGGCGGGCGCGAGGTGCTCGCCGGGATCTCGCTGGCCGCCCGCGCCGGTGAGGTGCTCGCCCTGGTCGGGCCCAACGGCGCGGGGAAGTCGACCCTGTTGGCCGCGCTCGCTGCCGACCTGCCCGCGGACGAGGGCGTCGTCCGGGTCTGCGGCAGGCCCGCCGCCGAGTGGCCGGCGCCCGAACTCGCCCTGCGCCGCGCCGTGTTGCCGCAGTCCGCGGCGCTCTCCTTCCCCTTCCCCGTCGAGGACGTCGTCCGCATGGGCCGCGCGCCCTGGGCGGGCACCCGTCTCGCGGACGACGACGACCGGATCGTGCGCGCGTCCATGGCCGCCACCGAGGTGGGCGATTTCGCCGTACGTCCCTTCTCCGCGCTCAGCGGCGGCGAGCGGGCCCGGGTCGCGCTCGCCCGGGTCCTCGCCCAGCGCGCCCCGCTGCTGCTGCTCGACGAGCCGACCGCCGCGCTCGACCTGCGCCACCAGGAACTGGTCCTGCGGATCTGCCGGGAGCGGGCGGCGGCCGGGGACGCGGTCGTGGTGGTCCTGCACGATCTGGGTCTCGCGGCGGCGTACGCGGACCGGGTCGCGGTGCTGCGCGGCGGGAGCGTCGCGGCGGAGGGCGCGCCCGTCGACGTCTTCGACGAGGAGCTGCTCTCCGAGGTGTACCGGCAGCCGGTGGAGGTCTTCCCGCATCCGCGGACCGGCGCACCCGTGGTCGCTCCGCTCCGGGGCGCGCACCCCCCTGTTTGACCGTTGCTTTGCCTGGTCATGGGCGATCCATCAGCCCGTTGTGATCAGCCTGTGAGCGGCCGTGGAGCTTGAGAGCTGAATCACGGAACAGACGGGTATCACCGAGGTAAGGCTCAGTTAAGTTAGGTCCGCCTCACCGGCCTGCGGTGGGGCCAGCGCCTGCCCATGAACCGCCTTGGAGCCCTCTATGCGACCCGTGCGACCCGCCCGCGTCTCCGTCGTCACCGCCGTCGCCACCGCGGCCGCCCTGACCGCCGTCACGGGCTGCACGGAGAAAAGCGACGCCGAGGACGGCGGCGCGAACAGCGTGCACGTGACCGCCACCGACGAGAAGTGCGAGGTCTCCAAGAAGGAGCTCTCCGCCGGGCACGTCGAGCTGTCCATCGAGAACAAGGGCTCCAAGGTCACCGAGGTCTACATCCTCTTCCCCGACGACCGCATCGTCAGCGAGCGCGAGAACATCGGCCCGGGCACCAAGCAGAAACTCACCGCCGAGGTGAAGGCCGGTTCGTACGAGATCGCCTGCAAGCCCGGCATGAAGGGCCCCGGCATCCGCCAGAAGGTCACCGTCACCGGCGGCGGCAGGACCCCCGAGCGGGACCCGCGCCTGGACAGGGCCGTCGCCGAGTACCGCGCCTACGCGCAGGCCCAGGCCGACGAGACGCTGCCCAAGACGAAGACCTTCACCGACGCCGTCCGCAAGGGCGACCTGGAGGCGGCGAAGAAGGCGTACGCCGCCTCCCGCATCGGCTGGGAGCGCACCGAGCCGGTCGCCGAGTCCTTCGGCGACATCGACCCGAAGGTCGACGTCCGCGAGGACGGCCTCGAGGAGGGCCAGGACCTGGAGAAGGACTGGACGGGCTGGCACCGTCTGGAGCGCGCGCTGTGGAAGGACAAGAAGATCGGCGCCCGCGAGAAGACCCTCGCCACGCAGCTCGACAAGGACCTCCTCGACTGGCAGAAGCGGGTCGGCAAGGCCGTGATCACGCCGACCTCCATGGCCAACGGCGCCAAGGAGCTCCTGGACGAGGTCGCCACCGGCAAGGTCACCGGCGAGGAGGAGCGCTACTCGCACACCGACCTGGTCGACTTCAAGGCCAACGTCGAGGGCGCCCAGAAGTCCTACGAGCTGCTCAAGCCGGTCGCCGCCGAGAACGACCCGAAGCTGGCCAAGGAACTCGACCAGCAGTTCGGGGCCCTGAGCAAGCTCCTGGAGAAGCACCGCAAGGGCGGCGCCGACTCCTACGAGTTCACGTCGTACGACAAGGTCGGCAAGGCGGACCGCAAGGAGCTGCAGGACGGCGTCAACGCGCTGGCCGAGCCGTTGTCGAAGCTCGCCGCGGCCGTCGCCAAGTCCAAGTAGCGGCAAGGGGGAACGATGACTGAGATCACCACGGACGACGCGGGCACCGCACCCGGAGCGGGCGTCGACGAGAGCGGCTCTCCCGCGCCGTCCAGGCGTTCACTGCTCGGCTGGGGCGGCGCGGGGCTCGCGCTCGGCGCGGCCGCGGCGGGCGGCGCGGTGGCGATGACCCGCTCCGGCGACGAGGTGGCGCCCGCCGCCGAGTCGGGGGCGGCCGTCGCCTTCCACGGCGCGCACCAGGCCGGTATCGCGACCGCCGTCCAGGACCGCCTGCACTTCGCGGCGTTCGACGTGAAGACCGATGACCGCGAGGAGTTCGTCCAGCTCCTCAAGGACTGGACGAAGGCCGCGGCGCGGATGACCGCGGGGCACTCGGTCGGCGAGGGCGCGTACGGCGGGCTCGCCGAGGCGCCGCCGGACGACACCGGCGAGGCGCTCGGCCTCAAGCCGTCCCGGCTCACTCTGACGATCGGCTTCGGACCCTCCCTGTTCGAGAAGTTCGGGCTCACGGACCGGCGGCCCGAGGCCCTGGTCGACCTGCCCAAGTTCCCCGGCGACAACCTCGACAGGACCCGCAGCGGCGGCGATCTGTGCGTGCAGGCCTGCGCGGACGACCCGCAGGTCGCGGTGCACGCCATCCGCAACCTCGCCCGCATCGGCTTCGGCAAGGTCGCCGTGCGCTGGTCCCAGCTGGGCTTCGGCAAGACCTCGTCGACGACGCCGGGCGCGCAGACCCCGCGCAACCTCTTCGGTTTCAAGGACGGCACGCGCAATGTGTCCGGCGAGGACTCCGCGGCCCTGGCCAAGCACATCTGGGTCGGCGGGAAGGACGGGCCTGACTGGATGACGGGCGGCTCCTATCTGGTGGCGCGGCGCATCCGCATGAACGTCGAGACGTGGGACCGCACGCCGCTCGGCGAGCAGGAGGACATCTTCGGCCGCGACAAGGGTGAAGGCGCCCCGGTCGGCAAGGCCAAGGAGCACGACGAGCCGTTCCTGAAGGCGATGAAGCCCACCGCGCACGTGCGCATCGCGCACCCGTCGGCCAACGACGGGGCGACGATCCTGCGCCGCGGCTACTCCTTCACGGACGGCACCGACGGCCTCGGCCGCCTGGACGCGGGCCTGTTCTTCCTCGCGTACCAGCGTGACGTCCGCAAGGGCTTCATCCCGGTGCAGCGCAATCTGGCCCGCTCCGACGCGCTCAACGAGTACATCCAGCACGTGGGTTCCGCGGTCTTCGCGGTCCCGCCGGGCGTCCGCGACAAGGACGACTGGTGGGGCAGGGGCCTGTTCACCGGGAAGGCGTGAGCCGATGTTCGGCAACTATCTGATCGGCCTGCGCGAGGGCCTGGAGGCCAGCCTGGTCGTCTGCATCCTCATCGCGTACCTGGTGAAGACCGGGCGGCGGGACGCGCTCGTACCCATCTGGATCGGCATCGGCGTCGCGGTGGCGCTCGCGCTCGGCTTCGGCTGTGCGCTGACCTTCGGTTCGCAGGAGCTGACGTTCGAGGCGCAGGAGGCGCTCGGCGGTTCCCTGTCGATCGTCGCCGTGGGCCTGGTGACGTGGATGGTCTTCTGGATGCGGCGCACGGCACGGCACTTGAAGGCCGAGCTGCACGGGAAGCTGGACACGGCGCTGCAGATGGGCACGGCCGCGCTGGTGGCGACCGCGTTCCTCGCGGTGGGCCGGGAGGGCCTGGAGACGGCGCTGTTCGTGTGGGCGTCGGTGCGGGCCTCCAGCGACGGTTCGCACGCGCCGCTGATCGGCGTGATCCTGGGGCTGCTCACGGCGATCGCGCTCGGCTGGCTGTTCTACAAGGGCGCGGTCCGCATCAACCTGGCGAAGTTCTTCACCTGGACCGGCGCGATGCTGGTCGTGGTGGCGGCGGGCGTCCTCGCGTACGGGGTGCACGACCTCCAGGAGGCGGAGTTCATCGGCGGCCTGCGGGACAAGGCGTTCGACATCAGCACGACGGTCCCGCCGGACAGTTGGTACGGCACGCTCCTCAAGGGCGTCTTCAACTTCCAGCCCGACCCGACGGTGCTGCAGGTCGTGGTCTGGCTGCTGTACCTGGTGCCGACGCTCGCGTTCTTCTTCGCGCCGACCAGGCCGGGGTCCCGCGACAAGGCCCCGGCGGCGGGGAAGGCAACAGTTCCGGAACAGGGTTGAGCGGGACACCTCAGGCCCGAACTCCCGTGCCTATGATCATCGTTCACCAGTTGTTCGACATCTGAGGATCCCCCCATGCGTAACTCCCGTCTCGGGAAGAGCCTTGCCACGCTGACGGCCGCGACCGCCGTGGCGCTCGGCGCCTCGCTCCTGACCGCCCCCACCGCCTCCGCGGTCGGCGGCAGCGCCTGCACCAAGAACGTCAAGAACCACAACATGATGGTCATCAACGTCGGCGCCACCGCGCACTCGGGCCCCGGCGGCAGCTACCGCAAGGTCAAGCGCCTCGAGTGGTTCGACCAGGTCTACGTCCGCTGCTACACGGTCAAGCGCGGCACCCAGTGGTACTACGGCGACCTGCCGGGCACCAGCAAGCGCGGCTGGGTCGACGCGATGCTCCTCCAGGAGATCTGACCCGCGCCGCACGCCCTTTTCCGGGGCCCGATATGGTTCGGCCCCGGGAAGGGGTAGGTGAAGGTATTCCGATGAGCAAGGTTCGCAGGGTTCGCGGTCTCGGTCGGCCTGTCGTGGCGACGGCGGCGGTGACGGTTCTGGCGCTGACGGCGAGCGGATGCGTGACCGTGCACGGCGAGCGCGAGGTCGTGCCGTCGGCCACCAAGTCCGAGGCGGCCAAGGCCCTCAAGGAGTTCCTCACCGCCTACAACAAGGCGGACGCCGCCTACGATCCCGCCCTGGACGCGGCCCGGATCACCGGCCCGCTCGGCGCCATCAACCAGGCGGGCCTCACCTCGCGGGGCGTCCAGCACCCGGACGGCAACCCCAACGCGGTGCCGCTGAAGCTGACGGACGTGAAGTACTCGATCCCGAAGAAGGCCGGCTGGCCGCGCTGGTTCCTCGCCGACTCCAAGGCCACCCGCCGCTCGGACCTGCGCTGGCTGTGGGTCTTCACCAAGAGCGGCCCGGACGGGCTGTGGCGCGCGACGTATCTGAACCTGGTCTCGCCGGACAAGATGCCCGAGCTGAAGAAGGACGAGGACGGCTGGGCGGAGCCGGTGACCGTGGGCGCCAAGGATCTCGCGCTGCCCCCTGCCCGGCTCGGCAAGGAGTACACGTCGTACTTGAAGTCGGGCGGTGACGTCTTCGCGCCCGGCGACCACACGACGCGCTGGAAGGCGTACCGCGACAAGAACACCGAGCGGGCCGGTCTCGCCGTGCAGTACATCGACGAGCCGCAGAACGGCGGCACGTTCGCGCCGCTGGGCCTGCGCACCGAGGACGGCGGCGCGCTGGTGTTCTTCTCCACCCGGCACTACGAGAAGCAGACCGCGTTCAAGGGCCTGAGCCCGAAGGTCGACGCGGACGCGAAGGCCCTGCTCAAGGGCGAGGTGAAGCAGTCCCTGCTGCTGGACCGCACCTCCAACCAGGTGGTCGTGGACCCGAAGAAGCCGGGCGGCGGGAAGGTGACGTTCCTCGGCCGCATCCAGGGACTGACGGGCGCCAAGGGCGACTGAGCGCCGCGCCCTTAGGGGGCGCCCCAGGCCGCGATGTCGTCCTGCGGCTCGCCCGCGACCCGGGCGCACTCGTCGGTGAGCGTCTCCAGGAGCGTCAGCGGGTCCGGCAGCGGATGCTCGGGGCCGCGCACCCAGCGCATGTCCAGGTCACCGGGGAGCCGGGCGGGCGGCACCAGGACGTACGAACCGCGGCAGTGCCAGCGCAGGCCCGGGTGCTCGTCCATCGTCTCGGGGTGGCAGTCCAGCTCGCAGGGCCACCACTCGTCCTCGTCCTCGGGGGTGCCGCGGGTGGCGGTGTAGAAGAGCAGCCGCCCCTGGCCGTTGCTGTCGCCGGACTCGGCGACGGGGCCCACCTCGATACCGGCCGCGAGCAGCCGCTCCAGGGCCGCGCGCCCGGCGTCGAGCGGCACGTCGAGGACGTCGTGGACCATGCCGGTCGCGGTGATGAAGTTGGCCTGCGGCTGATGGCGGGCCCACCGCTCGATCTGGCCGCGGTCGGTCGTGGACTGCGTCTGCCAGGCGAAGGAGACGGGGTGCCGTGCGGGCGTGGGACAGCCGATGCGGTCGCAGGAACATCGGTAGCCGGACGGGTGCGCGGCCGGTGCGAGCGGCAGACCGGCCGCCGCGGCGGCGAGGAGCAGCTCCTCGCGGGCCCGGTCATCGCCCGAGGTGTCCTTGGGGCGACGGCGCAGCCACTGGGAAATCCTGCCCTGTCCGCCGGACCGGCTGCCGAACTCCGCGCCCATCTAGCCCCTCACCTCGCCGTTGTGCCGAAAGCATGACCCATGGTCCCACCATCCTGCGCCCCGGGGGGCCGGAGCCCACATCCGGGGTACCTGGGGTGATCCAAGGCGCCGGACCACTTCGCGCGTCATTGCGTACTAAGAAGGGATTTGCACCCCTACGGTGGTCGCCATGGTCATCAGGACTGTGCTGACAGCTCTCACCACGCTGGCCCTCACGGCACCGAGCGGCTTCCTCACCCCGATCGAATGGGGCGGCGGCCCCCTGACCGTGGACGCGCTCCCCCGCGTCGTCTACACCGCGCACCGCGGCGGCGCCCTGGAGGTGCCGGAGAACAGCATGTCGGGCCTCATGGCGGCATACGAACGCGGGACGGCCCAGGTCATCGACTTCGACACCCGGATGCTGGGCGACGGCACGATGGTGGTGATGCACGACGCGACCCTGGACCGCACCACCTACGGCACGGGTCCCGTACGGATGCTGGACCGCGGGACGTGGCAGGACGTCCGGCTGCGCCCCGGCACCGAGCTGCCGGGCCGCTGGCGCCCGGAGCGCCCGCCGACGGTCGGGGAGGTGCTCGACCGGTTCGGCGGGCGCATCATGCTGATGCTGGAGGCCAAGGACCCGCAGAGCCTGAAGAAGCTCGCGCGGCTGATCCGGGTCCGCGGTCTGACCCGCTCGGTGTTCGTGAACTCCAACAGCCCGGCGGTCGCCCGGCGCGCCCACCACCTGGGCCTGCTCGCGCAGTTGTGGCGTTCCAAGACGCAGATGCGCACCGACAGGCCCGAGCGCTGGGCGTCGTACGTGGACGTGCTCGACGTCGACTACAAGGCGCGCGACGCCGATCTGCTGCGCGCGGTGAACTCGGGCATCCCGCGAGTGTGGGCGCACACGGTGACCACGCCCAGGCAGCGCGACCGGGTGCTGCGGCTCGGCTGCAACGGCGTCATCACGGACGCGCCGGGCCTGCTCTCGCGCACCCCGGTGGCGCCGTCGGAACCGGCCGGGCTCAGGGCGCGGGGCGCGGCGTGATGCCGTAGAGCGCGTACTCGACGAGCTGGTCGGCGTACTCGTGGGTGAGCTCGCCGGTGCGCTGCAGCCAGCGCATGGCGAGCGGCCCCGTCCACAGTTCCAGGGCGATGCGGAGGTCCACCGACGCCGCGATGTGGCCCGCTTCCTGGGCCTTGCGCAGGCGGTCGACGTAGAGCTGGAGCGAGGGTTCGAGGAGCTTTTCGACGTACTCGGCGCCGAGGGCCGGATTGAGCATTCCCTCGGCGGCGAGCGCGCGCCAGGGGGCGTCGTACTTGGGGTTCCTGAACTCGTCGATGGTGGCCCGCATGACGAGCTTGAGGTCGGCCTCCAGGTCACCGGTGTCCGGGATCTCGTACTGGGTCACGCTCTGGCCCGCCTTCTCGCCGGCCTCCCGGGCGGCCTGCTCCCCCAGGTCCAGGAAGGCGTCGAGCAGGAGGTCCCCCTTGGAGGGCCACCAGCGGTAGATCGTCTGCTTGCCGACGCCGGCGCGGGCCGCGATGGCCTCGATCGTCATCTTGGCGTAGCCGACCTCGCCGACGAGGGCGAGGGCGGCGTCGTAGATCGCGCGGCGCGAGCGTTCGCTGCGGCGCGTGGAGTCAGGGGCGGTCTTCTGGGCCATGCCGTCGAACGTAGCAGCGGGCGAGGCGAGACGCATCGTCTTGACAAGACGGATCGTCTCGTCCAAAGTGAGAGGCGAAGCGAGACGCATCGTCTCGCTAAAGATTCCCTGACTACGGAGGTACGACGATGTCGCGAGGCGGATCCGGAAACATGCTGGGCGTCGGCGGCACGCGCAGCAATCTCTCCCGCAAGGCGCTGCGCGGCGCGGGCCGCGACGGCCGGGTCGGCGGCGGGCTCAGCCCCCAGGCGCAGAAGCGTGAGCTGCTGCGCAAACTGCAGGAAGGCCGCGAGTCGCACGGCCGGTCATGAGCGACTGGCCGGATGGTGCCGCAACCACCCGTTCGGTGCACAGCGCGAAGGCTCCTCACACCGCACTATGGGCAGCAACTGCCCCAACCAAGGGCAGCACCTGACCCTGCGGTACGTGAGGAGCTTTCGTTGTCCCGTTTTCCTCGCTCTCCTCGGTACGCCACACCCCGGCGCTACCTGATGTGCCCACCGGCACACTTCAAGGTCACGTACTCCATCAACCCCTGGATGGATCCCGCCAAGCCGGTCGACGTGCCGCTCGCCGTCGCCCAGTGGGAGGACCTGCGCGACCGGTACCGCTCGCTCGGCCACACCGTCGAGGAGCTCACGCCGAGGCGCGACCTGCCGGACATGGTCTTCGCGGCCAACGGCGCGACCGTCGTCGAGGGACGCGTGCTCGGCGCGCGCTTCGCCTACCGCGAGCGCGAGGAGGAGGCCGCCGCCCACCTGGAGTGGTTCCGGGCGCACGGCTACACCGAGATCCACGAACCCACCCACATCAACGAGGGCGAGGGCGACTTCGCCGTCACCTCCTCCTACGTCCTGGCCGGGCGCGGCTTCCGGGCCAGCCCGCTCTCGCACGGCGAGGCCCAGGAGTTCTTCGGCCGCCCGGTGATCGGGCTCGATCTGGTCGACCCCCGCTACTACCACCTGGACACCGCGCTCGCCGTCCTCGACGACACGGCGGACGACGTCATGTACTACCCGCCCGCCTTCTCCCCCGGCAGCCGCGCCGTTCTTGAGCGGCTCTTCCCCGACGCGGTGATCGCCGAGGAGCCCGACGCCGTGGCGCTCGGGCTCAACGCCGTCTCCGACGGGCTCCATGTGCTGCTCCCCCAGGCCGCGTTGGGGCTGTTCGAGCCGCTCAGGGCGCGTGGCTACGAACCCATCGGGATGGATCTGAGCGAGCTGCTCAAGGGCGGCGGCAGCGTGAAGTGCTGCACGCAGGAGCTGCGGGCCTAGCCCAGCTTCGCCGGGCAGAGCCTGCGCGGTGCGTCGTCGCCCTTGAGGCGGGCGTCGACGCAGCCGCCGGGCAGCCCTTCGTACGCCGTGGTGCCGAAGTTGGCCGTGACGGTCAGCGTGCCCCTGCCGAACACCGTGCGCTGGACCGTGCGGTCGGCGGTCAGACGCCGGTAGGAGGTGAGGGGCTCGGTGCCTGCGGCCCGGTGCAGGGGCGCGAAGTACCGCTGCAGGGCGGCCAGTTCGGCGCCGTGCTTCGTCAGGGATGGGCCGTCCAGGACGTAGTTGAGGGGGGTGTTGTAGAGCATCGCGAGCAGCGCGCGGTCCTTCTTCTGGCGCGGCAGCTTCTCGTAACTGAGTTCCCAGCGCTCGGTGTTGACCAGCGAGCCGTGCAGCGCGGTCTCGTAGAGCGGGGCGCGGTAGCGCGGGTCGTAGAGGGACTTCGCGAGGTCGGCGGGCAGGTCGACCGGCTTGAAGAAGACGCCGGGGGCGTTCTCCGGGTAGTAGCCGCCCCACTTCTCGCGGTCCTTCTGCAGCGCCCACAGGCCGTCGGCGACGGGGGTGCCCGCGCCGTGGTCGAAGGCGAGGACCTGGTTGGCCCAGGCCGCGGCGGACTCCGAGCCGAGGACCAGGCCCCGGTCGGCGATGCGGGCCATGCGGGCGAGCCGGTTGCGGCGGTCCTGCGCCTTGGTCATCGGGTGCTTCTTGTCGTGGTCGCGGAAGAGTTCGCCCGTGGCGTCCACGTCGAGGAAGTAGCTGTCGGCGCCGTTGGCGACCATGGCGCGGGTGCGGTCGGCGAGGTAGTGCCTGCGGGGCTCGGCGCGTTCGAAGGCCGCCGTGCTCAGATAGCAGCCGCGGCCGCCGAAGCCGGTCTCGGGCCTGCCCTCGGCGTCGCGGACGCAGAAGTCCGGGTAGACGGTGCCGGGCCAGACCGCGTTCGGGGCGTCGGCGCTCTTCGGGTCCTGGCCGTTGGCGAAGGAGTCGTAGGGGCCGATCAGATATCCGGCCTTCTTCGCGGCCTGCACCGCGGCCTTGTCGGGGTAGGGCGTGCCGTCGTAGCCGAGCCACATCCGGTCGACGCCGAGCTTGCGGAGCCGCTCGATGCCCTCCGCCGTGCGGGCCGTGCCCCAGGTGTAGGCGTGGAAGGCGCCGAGGAGCTGCTCGGTGGCTGGGTTCTTCTCGATCTTCCGCTTCAGGCTGCCGAGCCGGCCGCGCTCGGCGAGGTAGGAGCGGTAGTCGGCGGCGGGTGCGACCGCGTTGCCGTCGGTCAGGGCGAAGGTGACGGCGTAGTCGCGGGTGCCCGCGCCGCGGTCGAAGGTGTGCTCCGCCGTGGTGCGCAGCCGGCCGCCGGGGGTGGTGAAGCCGAGGGTCGTGCCGATGTCGGTGGGGGTGAGGTAGCTGACGCCGGTCCGCCCGCCGAGGGAGTAGCCCCACAGCGGCAGCGTCAGGCCTTCGCCGACGTCGACGGCGCTGCCTCCGAGCCCGCCCTCGCCGGTGGTCCAGAAGGCGTCCCGCACGGGGATGTCCAGGCCCTCGCCGCGCGGGAGCTGGAGGGCGGACGCGGTGGCGTCGGTGCCGGTGACGGGCCAGCTGACGGAGGTGTCGCGGTCCGCCTTCAGTCGCACGGAGAGGCGGCCGTGGTCGGTGCGGGCGGTGACGGACATGCCGCGTTCCGGGTAGCTCCAGCGGGCCAGGTCCTTGCCGGTGCGGGTCACCGGGCCCGGTGCGCCGAGTCCGGTGTCCGCGGCGTCGGAGAGGGTGAGGTCGCGGCCGTCGCGGGTGCGGGCGCGCACGGCGAGCGAGGCGGTGTCGACGGCCGCGGTGCCGCCGTCGACGGCGAAGGTGACGCGGGTGCCGCGCGGCGGCTCGGCCCCGGCGGTGAAGGCGTAGGTGGTGGCGCAGGCCGCGGTGACCGCGAGCGCGACGGACAGGGCGAGGAAACGCCTCTCCGACCGCCTGCGGGCATGGCCGGGAGAACTGATCTTGGTGGGCATGGGGATGTGGATAGTCGCCGGGGCTAAGAACCTCTTAAGAAGAGGGCCAGTTCAGCCACCTGGCCGAGGACGTGCTAACAATACGGACGCACGCACAGGTGCACAGACCGACCTGGGCGAACGCGTCACGACAATCAAAAAGTTGGGTCCACAGGGGCCCAGGGGGAAGAAGAGGTATCAGCGCAGTGAACCGTATGCGCACGTCCGCCGCTGTCCTGGCCACCGCGGGGGCACTCACGGCCGCGCAGCTCGGCCTCGCCGGGTCCGCGTCCGCGGCCACCGGCTCGACCGCTCCGAAGGCCGCGCCGCGCGCCGTCGCCGGCTGCCCGATCGACATCACCTTCCCGAAGCGCTTCTACTACGACGCCCAGGGCAACGTGAAGAACGGCGGGCTCTACTTCGGCATCAAGAACAAGAGCACGAAGAGCATCAAGAAGGTCACCTTCACGGTGACCAACACCAAGAACCTCCGCTTCAAGAAGGCGACGCCGACCGGCGGCAAGGTCACCCACAAGACGTCGAAGAGCGTCTCCGTGTACGACAAGAGCCTCAAGGGCAAGGCCAAGCTCGGCGTCAAGGTCCAGACGCAGCTGAAGAACTTCAACTCCTACGGGGCGAAGTTCACGCTGCACGGCACCGGCTGGCACTGCTCGGTCAACCAGGGCGTCTGGGGCCCGGCCTGAGTCACCCCGCGGACGGGGGCGGCCACGCGTCGCCCCAGTCCGTGTCGCGCGCCGCGCGGTAGAGGGGGCCGTGGCGCTTGGTCACGGTCTCCCTGCGCAGCTCCTCGTCGGCCCCGCACAGGTCGAGGAGGACCTGGCCCTTGCGGATCTGCGGGCGGCGCACGACGCGGGAGGGTGCGGGGGCCGGGTCGAAGCGGACCGCCGCGACATAGCTGAACTTCTCGTCCTCGTACGCCAGTGAGCCGCCCTTGACCTTGCGGTGCAGGGACGACCTGCTGACCCGCGCCGAGAAGTGGCACCAGTCCGTGCCGGGCTCGATGGGGCAGGCCGCGCTGTGCGGGCAGGGCGCGGCGATCCGGAAGCCCGCCGTGAGCAGCCGGTCGCGCGCCTCCATGATCCGCGTGTAGCCGTCCGGGGTGCCCGGCTCGATGACGACGACGGCCTGGGTCGCGGCCTCGGCCGCGGCGTCCACGACCGAGCGGCGGTCGGCCTCCGTCAGCTCCCCCAGGACGTACGACACGGTGACGAGGTCGGTGCTCTCGATGGTCAGCGCGGCGTCGATACGGGCCCGCTGCCAGCGCGCGGCGGCCAACGGGGCGCAGGACGCGGCCAGTTCACGGCCGAGGGCGAGCGCGGGCTCGGCCCAGTCGAGCACCGTGACGGGACGCTCGCCGGGCCAGGTCGACGCGACCGCCCAGGTCGCGGCGCCGGTCCCGCCGCCCACGTCCACCTGGCTGCCGGGCGCCCAGCCCTCGGGCGCCGCGTCCGCGAGGGCGCCGAGCGCGGCACGTACCGCCTCGAAGGTCGCGGGCATGCGGTACGCGGCGTAGGCGGCGACGTCCGCGCGGTCGCGCAGGATCGGCGCGTCGGTCGGTGTGCGGCCCCGGTAGTTGGCGATGAGCCGGTCGACGGCCTGCGCCGCCTGCTTGGGCGGGAGTCCGTCGAGGAGCCCGGCGAGCGCGGTGCGCAGCGTATCGGCGGGGGCGGCCGGGGAAGCCGGGGGGATCGGGGCGTTCACCCGGCGATTCTACGGGGGTAGGAGGGAGCCAGGAGCCGACGGCGGACGGGGCGGAGAGGGAGCGTCATGATCACAGAGGTGCGGCAGGCCCGGGTGTCCGACCATCCCGCGATCGTCGACCGGGTGCGGACCTGGTGGGGCGACACCCACTCCGCCGAGCAGTCGCGCGAGCTCTCGCTGCTGCTGCCCCGGCTGTTCCTGCAGTTCTTCGCGCACACCAGCCTGGTCGTCGAGCGGGACGGCGGCATCGGGGCCTTCCTGATCGGGCTGCACTCCACCGACGACGACCACGGCGCGTACATCCACTTCGTGGGCGTCGCCCCCGGCCTGCGCGGTCAGGGCGTGGGCCGCGGGCTCTACGAGGAGTTCTTCCGCCGGGGCGCCGCCGCGGGCCGCACGGAGGTCCGGGCGATCACCTCGCCGCACAACACCCGCTCCGTCGCGTTCCACCGCGCCCTGGGGTTCACGCTGGAGCCGGGCGACCGGGAGATCGGCGGACTGCCCGTGCACAGCGACTACGACGGGCCCGGGCACCACCGGGTCTGCTTCCGCAGGGCGCTGGGGGCGCCGTAGCGGCTACCGGCCCCGGGCCGCCCTGGCAAGCCGGGTGGCCGCCGCCGCGCGTGGCGCGCTGTCGGCGGGCCTGCGCCGCGGGTGCACGGTGTTCGCGAGGAGCACGAGGAACGTGTCCGTCACCGGGTCGAGGACCAGGGACGTGCCGGTGAAGCCGGTGTGGCCTGCCGCTCCGCCGCCCGCGAGCTCCCCCATGAACCACGCCTTGTCGATGGCGAAGCCGAGGCCCGGCGCGGTCAGCATCAGCTCCACGAAGTCGGGGCCGAGGATGCGGGCCCTGCCGTACGAGCCGCCGCACAGCAGCGTGCGGCAGAACACCGCGAGGTCGCGGGCGGTGGAGAAGAGGCCCGCGTGCCCGGCGACGCCGCCGAGCGCCCACGCGTTCTCGTCGTGCACCGTGCCGCGCAGCATCCCCCGGTCGGCCTTCGCCCACGGTCTGCGCTGGTCCTCCGTCGCCGCGGCGTCCGGGCGCGGACCGAAACCGGTGCCGGTCATGCCGAGCGGCCGGGTGATGCCCTCGCGGACGAGGACGTCGAGGGGGCGGCGGGTGAGGCGTTCGAGGACGTGCTGGAGCAGCAGCATGTTCAGGTCGGAGTAGACGTACGCGCCGGGCTCGGTGACCGGGGCCTCCGTCCGCAGGGCGGCGAGCCGCGCGGCGTGGTCCGGGCAGTCGTACAGCGGCAGTTCGGGCCGCAGACCCGAGGTGTGGGTGAGCAGCTGGCGGACCGTGATGCCGTGCTCGGCGGCGGCCCTGAACTCGGGGACGTACGCCCCCACCAGCGCGTCGATGCCGAGCGTGCCGCGCTCCAGCTGCTGCACGGCGGCCACCGTGGTGAACAGCTTGGTGAGCGAGGCCAGGTCGAAGGGGGTACTGGTGCGCATCGGCACGCGCCACTCGCGGGGCAGCTCCACGCCCGCGTCGGTCTCCGCGTCGTACGCGGCGTACCGCACCGCCCAGCCCTCCGCCTCCTCGGCGGCGATCACCGGGCCGCGGCCCGCGAGGACGACGGCGCCCGCGCACCAGGGGCGCGGGCCGCGCGTCAGCTCCCGCACCTCGGAGACGAGGCGCCCGATCTCGTCGGGGTCGAGTCCCGCGCGGTCCGGTGTGCCGGCGCGCAGGAGCCGTGGTGCGCTCAGTGGTCCGCTCCCTCCGTGGGGCCGTGCTGCCAGGGGCGGCACAGTCCCACGAAGCAGGCGATGGCCGCCAGCGCGCAGACCAGTTGGACGACGGCCATCGGGACGGCGGTGTCCTCGCCCGCGATGCCGACGAGCGGCGACGCGATCGCGCCGATGAGGAACGACGAGGTGCCGAGCAGCGCGGAAGCGGAACCGGCGGCGTGCGGGGTGCGGATCAGCGCGAGGGACTGGGTGTTCGGCATGGCCAGGCCCATCGCCGACATCAGCACGAAAAGGCCGGCCGCGACCGGAATCAGCCCGATGTCGCCGAAGACGCCGGTCGTGAGCAGCAGGAGCGCGGTCGCGGCGAGGGTGATCACGGTCAGGCCGAAGGCGAGCACCTTGTTCAGGCTGATCCGGCCGACGAGGACCTTGCCGTTGATCTGGCCGACGACGATCAGGCCGACGGAGTTGATGCCGAAGAGCAGGCTGAAGGTCTGCGGGGACGCGCCGTAGATCTCCTGGATCACGAAGGGCGACGCGGAGATGTAGGCGAACAGCGCGGCGAACGCGAAGCCGCCCGCGATCATGTAGCCGGTGAAGACGCGGTCGGCGAGCAGCGACCGCATGGTGCGCAGCGCCTCGGCCGTGCCGCCGCCGTGCCGCTTCTCGGGGGCGAGCGTCTCGGGCAGGCACCGCCAGACCAGCGCGGTGAGCGCGATGCCGACGCCGGTCAGGACGACGAAGATGCCCCGCCAGTCCGTGAAGCGCAGGACCTGGCCGCCGATGAGGGGCGCGACGACCGGTGCGACGCCGGAGATCAGCATGAGCGTGGAAAAGAATCGCGCCATTTCCACGCCGTCGTAGAGGTCGCGGACCACGGCGCGGGCGATGACGATGCCGGCCGCGCCCGCGAGCCCCTGCAGGAGGCGGAAGCCGATGAGCAGTTCGGCGGTGGGCGCGAAGGCGCAGATCGCGGTGGCGAGGATGTAGACGAGCAGGCCGATGAGGAGCGGGCGGCGGCGCCCCCACTTGTCGCTCATCGGGCCGACGACGAGCTGGCCGAGCGCCATGCCCATCAGGCAGGCGGTGAGGGTCAGCTGGACGGTCGCGGCGGGGGAGCTCAGGGCGTCGGTGACCTCCGGCAGGGCCGGGAGGTACATGTCCATGGAGAGCGGGGGGACGGCGGTGAGGCCGCCGAGGACGAGGGTGACGAGCGCGCCCGTCCTGCGGACGGCGACGGGGTTCGTCGGCCCCGTCGCCGTCCGTATCTCGTGCTCTTCCGTGGTCTGCCCGCGCTCAGGCATCGTGCCCCTCCCGGTGGGTTCTGGATCCGCTGACCATGGTCGCAGTTCCGGGTGGGTGGTGCGGACCGGTTTCCGTCCTGAGCGCCGTCTCCTGGGGCGCCGCCCCAGACCCCGCTCCTCAAACGCCGGAGGGGCTGGAATTTAGCGCCGGAGGGGCTGAAATTTGGAGCTAGACCGGCTTCAGGCCCGGGTTGCCCGACTCGGTCACGAAGGAGGCCGTCGTCTTGATGGAGGCCCCGGGGACCGTCACCGCGCTCACCGTCTTGAAGTCCGCGCGTGCCTGCTCCCTGTCGAGGGAGACCGTCACATAGCCGCGGCGGCCGTTGTAGAACTTCAGGTGGGGGTTGGCCTTGGTGTAGGTGTCCCAGTTGGCGGGCTTGTCGGCGCCGTCCTTGCCGCTGGATATGGACGTGGCGACGATCTCGGTGCCGAGGGTCCTGGAGGACGGGTCGTCGAAGTCGGCCTTGATGTCGAAGGCGTAGCCGACGTGGACGTCGCCGGTGAGGATCATGAGGTTGTCGAGGCCCGCGGCCTTCGCGCCCGCGAGGACGCGTTGCCGCGAGGCCCGGTAGCCGTCCCAGGCGTCCATGGAGAGCTTGGCCTGTGCGGTGAGGTCGAGCTTGCGCTGGGAGAAGGTGACCTGCTGCGGGACGACGTTCCACTGGGCGCGCGAGCGGTGCCAGCCGTCGATGAGCCAGCGTTCCTGGGTGGCGCCGGTGATGGTGCGTGCCGGGTCGTCGGACTCGGGGCCCGGCGCGTGGGCCGTGTCGCCGTAGGCCTGGTCGGAGCGGTACTGGCGGGTGTCGAGGATGTCGAACTGGGCGAGGCGGCCCCAGTTCAGGCGGCGGTAGAGCTGGGCGTCGGGGCCCTTGGGGAGCTGCGGGCGGCGCAGCGGCTGGTTCTCCCAGTACGCGCGGTAGGCGGCGGCGCGGCGGAGCAGGAACGTGGCGGGCGGGTCGTTGTTCTCGGAGGTGTCGTCCGCGTAGTTGTTCTCGGTCTCGTGGTCGTCCCAGGTGACGACGAAGGGGTGCGCGGCGTGGGCGGCGCGCAGGTCGGGGTCGGACTTGTAGAGGGCGTACCGCAGGCGGTAGTCCTCCAGGTTCTGGGTCTCCTTGTTGTAGTGGGCGGGCAGGGTGCGGTCGGTGTAGTTGCGGGCGCCGCCGACCGCGTTCACCGCGTACTCGTAGAGGTAGTCGCCGAGGTGGAAGACGACGTCGACGTCGTCCTGCGCCAGGTGCTTGTACGCGGTGAAGTAGCCGTCGTGGTACGCCTGGCAGGAGACCGCGGCGAGGGTGAGGGCGCCGGGGCGGCTGCCGGTGGGGGGCGCGGTGCGGGTGCGGCCGGTCTCGCTGATCCAGGAGCCCGCCCTGAAGCGGAAGTAGTAGGTGCGGCCCGCTTCGAGGTGTTCGGCCTCGACGTGCACGGCGTGGCTGAACTCGGGGTGCGCGGTGGCCGTGCCCCTTCTGGCGACGCGGCGGAAGCGGGCGTCGTGGGCGAGTTCCCAGTGGACGGTGACGCGCTCGGCGGGGAGGCCGCCGCCGGGTTCGTAGGGGGCGGGGGCGAGCCGGGTCCAGAGCAGTACGGAGGACGGCTGGGGGTCGCCGGATGCGACGCCGAGCGTGAAGGGGTTGTCCGTGATCCTGCGGGCGTCCAGCTCGGCTGCGCCCGCGACGCCCGCGCCGGGCAGCCCGGTGGCGAAGGCGAGCGCGGCGGCGGCGCCGGTGACGGTGAGGAACCGGCGGCGCCCCAAGTGGCGTGCGGCTGCTTCCAGTTCGGCTGTGCGGTGCTGGCCTGCGGCGGTCATGTGGCCCTCCCCTGACGATTGGTGTCAGGGGCATGGAAGTGGCGGGGGACGACGCCCGACCGTCGCGTACACAACAACCGCATGGCGGTCGGATGATGTCCGCGTGGACACCCCTCCCGTACGCTGCGGGGCCATGAACGCTGAGCGAACTGCACCATCGAAGACCGCAGTGGTGACCGGGGCGGGGTCCGGGATCGGCCGCTCCGTCGCCCTCGAACTGCTCGCCGCCGGCTGGTCGGTGGCGCTCGCGGGCCGCCGCACGGAGACCCTGGAGGAGACCGCCGCCCTCGCCGCCGCCAAGGACGGCGCCGCCCTGTGCGTGCGCACGGACGTGGCGCGGCCCGAGGACGTGGCCGCGCTCTTCGCGGGCGTGCGCGAGCGCTTCGGCCGCCTCGATCTGCTCTTCAACAACGCCGGTACGTTCGGTCCCGGCGGCGTCCCGGTCGAGGAACTCCCCTACGACGCCTGGCGCCATGTCGTCGACACCAACCTCAATGGCGCGTTCCTGTGCGCGCAGGCCGCCTTCCGGCAGATGAAGGAGCAGCGGCCGCAGGGCGGGCGGATCATCAACAACGGCTCGATCTCGGCCCACACGCCGCGCCCGCACTCGGTGGCGTACACGGCGACGAAGCACGCCCTGACGGGGCTGACCAAGTCCCTTTCCCTGGACGGCCGTCCGTACCGGATCGCCGTCGGGCAGATCGACATCGGCAATGCCGCGACCGACATGACCGAGCGCATGCAGTCCGGGATCCTGCAGGCCAACGGCGAGCTGGCGGCCGAGCCGGTGATGGATGTGGCCGATGTCGCGCGCACGGTACGGCACATGGCGGAGCTGCCGCTGGAGGCGAATGTGCAGTTCGCGACGGTCCTCGCGACCAACATGCCGTACGTCGGGCGGGGTTGAGCCGACGGCGGGGGCCGGGGTGGTGCGCGGCGGTACGGAGGTGTGACCAAGATCTCTACAAGTGGAATCGGACCTACCGCCTCAATACAGGTCAGCGCACCCCGTATGCTCAGCTCCTCTCCACGAGAACTTCACACTTGGAGCACTCCTTGCGCATACGCACCGCCGCCCCCGCCGTCCTCGCCGCCACCACCCTCGCGGTGTCGCTGCTCGCCGCGTCCCCGGCATCGGCGGCGGCCGCGCGGCACCAGGGCGGACTGCACCTCGGCTACATCCAGTACGACAGCCCGGGCCGGGACACCCGCACGAACTCCTCGCTGAACGCGGAGTGGGTGAACATCCACAACAACTCCCGCTCCGCGATCCAGCTCAAGGGCTACAAGCTGAAGGACGACACGGGCTACACCTACACCTTCGGCAGCTACAGGATCGGCGCGGGCAAGACCGTCAAGGTGCGCACCGGCAAGGGCACCAACGCCTCGGGCGTGCGCTACTGGGGCCGCGGCAGCTACGTCTGGAACAACACCAGCGACAAGGCCCGCCTGATCAAGCCGAGCGGCTCGCTCCTGGACTCCTGCTCCTGGAAGCGCAGCGACCCCGGGCACAAGAACTGCCACTGACCACCACCAAGGGGAGGGGGCAGGGCGACCGCTCCGCGAAGGACCGGAACCCGCGGTTGGGGCCGCGGGAATGACCCGGAGCGCGGAGTGGTTGCCCTGCGACATGACGACGAACACCGGTACATCCCCCGACGTGCTGCGGTACACCGCCTTCAGCACCGACCCCGCGGGCGGCAATCCCGCGGGGGTCGTCCTCGACGCGACGGGCCTCGACGACGCGACGATGCTCGCCGTAGCGGCGGAGCTCGGCTACAGCGAGACGGCGTTCCTCACCGCGGACCCGGCGGGCGCCGAACGGGCCCACGCCGTCCGCTACTTCAGCCCCAAGACCGAGGTGCCCTTCTGCGGGCACGCCACGGTCGCCGCGGCGGTGGCGCTCGCCGAGCGGGACGGGGCCGGTGACTTCGTGTTCGCGACCCGGGCGGGCACGGTGCCGGTGACGGTGTCCCGGGAGGCGGGCGTGCTGCGGGCCACGCTCACCAACGTCGCGCCGTACGTCGAGGGGGCCGCCGGGGACGACGTCACCGAGGCGCTCGCCGCGCTCGGCTGGTCCGCGGCCGACCTGGACACCGCCCTGCCGCCGCGGATCGCCTTCGCGGGCGCCCGCCATCTCGTCGTCGCCGCCGCGACCCGGGCACGGCTCGCCGACCTCTCGTACGACTTCGCGCGCCTCGAAGCACTGATGCGCCGCCTCGACCTGACCACGGTCCAACTGGTGTGGCGCGAGAGCGAGTCCGTCTTCCACGTGCGCAACCCGTTCCCGGTCGGCGGCGTCGTGGAGGATCCGGCGACGGGCGGGGCGGCGGCGGCCTTCGGGGCCTACGCACGCGAACTCGGCCTCGTGCCCGCCGAGTCGGTGCTCACGCTCCACCAGGGCGCGGACATGGGCAGGCCCGGCGTCCTGACGGTGACGCTGCGGGACGGGGACGCGCGGGTGCGGGTGGGCGGGGCGGCGGTGCGAGTGGTCGTCTGACCTCAGGCCTGGCCCGTCTCGAAGCGGGACACCTGGCCCGCGTCGTCGACGATGAACCGCCACTTCGTGCGCATCTCGCCCCAGGTGTCGTTGCGGTACGTGACGATCAGCGTGCGGCCGCCGTCCGACTCCGACTCGACGTCCATGTGGCCGTTGGAGGAGAAGATCTCCCGGTCCGTCCACTCGGCGATGCTCCGGTCCGAGCCGTCGTCGGACATGGTCGCGCCGGACGCGAGCAGGCCGTCGAAGGCGTCCTTGTCGTGCGCGTTCACGGCGGTGACGAAGGCGCGGACCACGGGGTCGGCGAGCCGGTTCACTTGGATGCTCATGGGCCCACGGTCACACCGGGCCGCCCGTCGCGCCACCGGTGCCCCGCGCCCCGGGTCACCCGGACGGCCCCTCGGGCGGGGTGCCGGGCGCCGCGCCGACGGACGGTGGGAGCGGACCCGATGCCACCTAGGAGAGACCCGGGAGTTCCCATGACCTGCTCGTGCCCGGACCGGCGTGACCTCGGCCTGCTGCTGCTCCGCGCGGGCACCGGCGGGGTGCTCGCCGCGCACGGCGCCCAGAAGCTGTTCGGCTGGTTCGGCGGTGGCGGCATCGAGGGCACCGGCGCCTTCATGGAGTCCGTCGGATACGCGCCCGGCAAGCTGAACGCCCTGGTCGCGGGGGTCGCCGAGGCGGGCGGCGGCGTCCTGCTCGCCCTGGGCCTCGCGACGCCCGCGGCGGGTTCGGCGGCGGCCGGTGCGATGGCGGGGGCCACCGCGCTGCACACGCCCAACGGCTTCTTCAGCCAGCGCGGCGGCTACGAGTACCCGGCCTTCCTCGGCCTCACCTCCGCGGCCCTCGCGGTCACCGGCCCCGGCCGCTACTCCGCCGACCACGCGCTCGGCCACTCCCTCAACCGCGCCTGGATGGTCCCCGCGGCACTCGCGGGCACGGCGATCGGGGTGCTCGCGACGCTCGGGGCCCGGAGCAGGAACGTGCGGGCGAGGGAGGGCGGGGCGCAGGAGCAGGGGGCGTAGCCGGGCGGGTCGGCCGAGGGGCGCGGCCCGTACCGGTCGCTACGAGCCCCGACCGAACCACGTCTCGGCGAGCGCGTCGAGTGTCGGCTCGGGCGGTGCGGGCAGTTCCCGGAGATACCAGGGCAGATTGCTGTACACGTGGAGCAGGGTGTACGCGAGGAGTTGGCGCGGATCGTACGTCCTGCCGTACGCCTTCATGAAGCGGGCGAGCAGGCCCGGCTCGGCCCGTGTGACGAAGAGGCCGACGCCCACGAAGTCGTACGCCCGGTCCCCGATCATGGCGGGCTCGAAGTCGAGGAGTCCGGTGAGGCGCCAGCCGTCGGCGGGGTCGACGATCAGGTGCTGGCGCATGAACTCGGTGTGCAGCAGGGCGTGTTCGGCCGTATGCCCGGCGGCGGGCAGGTCGGTCCGGTCGAGGAAGTCGGGGATCTGGTCGAGCCAGCGCCGCGGCAGGCCGTGGTCGCGCTGCTGGTCGACGGCGCGGGCGCGCCTGCTGCGGAGGAACGCGGTCCAGTCGTCCGGGCCGAGGACATCGGCGAGCGGCTCGGGGTCGAGGGCGTGCAGTGCGGCGAGGGCCTCGGCGGCCGCGGTGACGACGCGCTCGCGGTCGGCGCGCGGGATGCGCGGCCAGGCGGCGGCGAGGCCCTCGCCGGGGATGCGGGACATCAGGACGTAGCGCCAGCCGTTCTCGTACGCGCCGGCGGCGTGCATCCGGGGCGTGGGGACGGGCAGGCGGCCCTCGATGTGGCGCAGCACGCGGGCCTCCGCGACGGCGTCCTGGGCGGCCGCGCCGGGGAAGAGCTTCAGGACGTGCTCGTCACCGACCGCGTAGACGGGCTGCGAGCCCTCCGGGAAGCGGGTCAGGGGCGCTCCGGCGAGGCCGAGCGCGGCGCAGAGGTCCTCGGCGGCGGGCCGCATGACCGTCTCGTCGGGGACGACGCGGTCCCACTCCTCGTCGGTGGTCACCTCGGGCAGCATGATCGGCACCGTAGCCGCCGCCGGAGCGGGGCCGCGAGCGACTTTCGGCCGCGCGCGCGGGTGCCGGTTCCCTGCGCACGCGGGTGGGCGGCTCCCGTTGGTGTTGCGGGGAGCCGCCCGGAGTGCGGTCGGGAGAGCGGTGCGGTCAGAACACGAACGGGCCCGGTGACTGCGCCGATGTGGCGTTGCAGGTCACGGTGATGCCGAGGACCACGATCGTCAGGGACTTCCCTTCGAGGCTGTCGCCGGAGGCCACGGTTCCGTTGAGGGGTCCGGTGGAGACGGCGCCGCCGGCCGGGATGGCCGGGTTGGCGTTGCCGGTGAAGTCGGTCGTCCCCGAGCCGTTCTTGGTGAGGGTGAGCGTCGAGTTGACGGAGCCCGCCCCGATGTCGATGGGGGCGGTGATCGCCGAGGTGGACACCTCGATGGTCGCGTTGGTGCCGTCCTGGGTGGCCTTGAGCGTCGCCGTGCCCGACCCGTACGACCCGCAGTCGAACGAGAGGGTCGCGGACTGCGGATCCACGGCGCCCGCCGCGGGCGCCATCGCGAGGGCGCCGACGGCCAGCGCGCCTGCGGCCAGTGCCGCGCCGACGCCGGTGCGGGCCGTGCGTCCTGTGGTGGCCGTGCCGAATCTGCCATGTCTCATGGAGGGCCTGCCTTCATGGTGGGGGGGTGATCAGGTGAGGGTTCAGTGGGGGGTGATCAGGCGGGGTGGAGATGCGGGTGCGGGGTCCGGGGTGCGGAACCCGCCCTGACGGGTCGTCAGCACTCCGGATCGTTGCCCATTGAGACACAGGGCCCCGGGGACGGCAAGGCCATCCCCGGGAACCTTGACATGTCACGACCAAAACCGGTCGCGCCGTAACGGTCCGCCGTCCGCGTCACAGGACGCCCCGCCCCACCGGACGCCCCGCGTCGCAGGACGCCCCACGTCACCGGATGCCCCGCCTCACAGCGCGCCCGCCACCTCCCGCGCGAGCAGCTCCACGTACGCCGCCGTCCACGCCTCGACCGTGGACCGGTCCCACAGGTCGCTGGAGTACTCCAGATAGCCGGAGAGCACGTCACCCGTCGGGATCAGACCGAAGTTGAACTCGGAGCGCGCACCCGGGACCGTGAGGTCCTCCACCGCCGTGGTCAGCCCCGGCAGGTCGATCTCCGTCTCCAGCGAGTTCTGGTACTGGAAGCCGAGCGGCAGCCGGTCCGGCACCTCCGTGCCAAGGGCGGCGCTCAGCTCGGCCGCCACCGCGCGGATCGGGGCGGCGTGGTCGATCGCCTCGACCGCGCCGCGCGCCACCAGGTCGACGAGCGCACCGAAGGCCCCCGCCCCGTCCCCGCCCGCGTCGCCCCCGCGCACCCGCAGCGTGAAGGAGGAGACCGTGCAGGCGGCGAGCGCCTCGAACTCGCGGCGCTCGCGGTTGGCGTAGGAGATGCCGAGCACCGTGTCGGGCTCGCCCGTCAGATCGCCGACCAGCCGCGCGAACGCCGCGGCCGTCACCACGAACGGCGTCGTGCGGTGCCGCCGCGCGAGCGCGTCGACATCCGCGCGCACCGCCGCGGGGACCGTGAACAGGACCACGTCGCCCGCCCCGCTCAGCTCGTCGGGGCGCGGCCGGTCGAGCGGCAGGCCGCGGTCGAAGGGGGCACCCGCCAGCGTCCGCGCCCAGTAGTCGACCAGGCGGCCCTTGTCCCGCGTGCGGGACTGCTCGTGCTGCCAGCGCGCGTACGCGCCCGGCTGCGGCACGTCCTCCGCAAGGCCGTGCGGCACCCCGGTGGCCGCCGCCCGGTACAGCGCGGCCAGCTCGCGCAGCAGGACGCTGACCGACCAGCCGTCGCACGCGGCGTGGTGCAGCACGAAGAGCAGCACCCTGCGGTCGGGTCCGGTGCGCAACAGGCGGAACACCGGGGCGAGTTCGGCGTCGATGTCGAAGGGCGTCGCGGCGGTCTCCGCCGCGATGCGCTCGGCCTCCGCCGCCGCGCCGTCCGCCGTGCCGCACCGCGCGAGGAGGTCCTCGTCGGGCAGCTCCACCGGCCGGGGCGGCAGCGCCTCCTGCCACCACTCGCCGCCGTCCTCGACGAAGCGGGTGCGCAACGCCTCGTGGCGGGCGACGAGTTGACCCAGCGCGGTGCGCAGGGCCGGTACGTCGAGGTCGCCGGTGAGGGTGAGGCGCATCGCCACGTTGTAGATCTCGGGGCGGGGGTGGGTGCGGTGGCGGGTGATGAAGGCGCTCTGCTGGACGGTGACGGGGGCGCGGTCCAGGACGTCGCCGATCCCGTCGCCGCGCTCCTCGCCGGTCGCACCCTCTTCCGCCCCGAGGTACGCCGCCATCGCGCGCAGCGTCGGCTCCTCGTAGAAGCGGGCGATCGGGTACTCCGTGCCGAACTCCTCGCGCACGCCGTTGGCCAGGCGGATCGCCGTGATGGAGTGGCCGCCGAGGTCGAAGAAGGAGGCGTCGGGGCCGATCGACGCCGGGGCCACGTCGAACTCGTCGGCCCACAGCCGCCGGAGGCGTTCCAGGACCTGACCCGGCGCCGGGTCACCGCTCCCGGCCGCGGCGGCGGGTGCGGTCGCCGCGGTGACGATCGACGGGGCGGGCAGGGCCGTCCTGTCCAGCTTTCCGTTGCCGGACAGCGGGAGCGCGGGCAGTACCGCCCAGGCGTGCGGCACCAGGTAGTCGGGCAGCAGCCCGGAAAGCTCCGCCGCGAGCCGGTCGGCGAGTTCCTGTGCGCGTCCGGCGGCGGGCGCCCCGGGGACGACGTACGCGGCGAGGTGGGCGTCGCCGCGCCGGTCGCGGCGGGGCAGGACGACCGCCGACGCCACCCCGGTCAGGGAGTTGAGCGCGCGGGACGCCTCCTCGGGCTCGACGCGGTAGCCGCGGATCTTCACCTGGTCGTCGGACCTGCCGAGGAACTCCAGGACGCCGTCCTCGGTCCTGCGCACCAGGTCGCCGGTGCGGTACATCCGCCCGGTCCGGCCGTCCAGCGGGTCGCGCACGAAGCGTTCCGCCGTCAGGTCGGGGCGGCCCAGATAGCCGGTGGCCACTCCGGGACCGCCGACGTACAGCTCGCCCTGCCGCCCCGCGGGGACCTCGCGGCCTGCCGCGTCGAGCACGCGCAGCGTGACGTTGTCCACGGGGCGGCCGATCGGGATCGGGGCCCCTGGAGCCGTCCCTTCGGGGGCCTGCGGTGTCACCGTCTGCGTGGTGCACAGCACCGTCACCTCGGTGGGCCCGTACACATTGACGGTCTCGTACGGGGCGGTGCGGCGCGGCCGGGTGCGCAGGACGTCGCCGCCGAGCAACAGGTGGCGCAGCGGCGGCTGTTGGGCGTCGGGGAGCGCGAGGATCGCCTCGCCTAGGGCCGTCGGCAGGATGGAGAAGGTGATCCGCTGTTCCGTGTACCAGCGGGCCAGCACGGCCGGGTCCCTGCGGACCGCGTCGTCGGCCACGACGACCGTGGCGCCCGCGGTCAGCGCGGGCCAGATCTCCAGGACCGCCGCGTCGAAGCCCTGGCTGCACACGGCGGCCGCGCGGTCGTCCGCCGTACTGCCGAAGCGTCCGTGGTGCCACTGGCACAGGTCGACGACGGCCCGGTGCGGCAGGGCGACGCCCTTGGGGGTGCCGGTGCTGCCGGAGGTGTAGATGGCGAGGCAGAGGGCCTCGGGGTCCGTGCCGCCCGCGGCCGGGGTCCTCGCCGCCGCCGGCCGCGCGGGGATCGCGTGGACGTCGACGACGGCGGTGGTGCCGGGCACGGTCGGCGCGGCGGCGGGTCCGCCGTCGGTCAGCAGGATCCGCGCCCCGCACTCCGCGAGGACGGCCGCCGCCCTGGCCCTCCCGATGCCGGGGTCCAACGGCACATATCCGTGGCCCGACTTGAGGGTCGCGAGCATGGCGACGATCAGGTCGGCGCCGCGCGGCAGCCAGAGCGCGACCGGCGTCGCCGCGCCGGGGTCCCGCTCGCGCAGTACGGCAGCGAGCCGCTCGGCGCGCTCGTCAAGGTCGCGGTAGGTGAGGGTGACGTCGCCGCTGCGGACCGCCGTGCGGTGCGGGGTGGACTCGGCCCAGCGTGCGGTCAGGGCGTCGACGGTGCTCCGGGTGCGCGGCCTGACCGGGCCCGCGCGCCACGCCTCCGGCACGACGGGGTCCGCGGGGCGTGCCGGGACGGGCCCGGACAGGGGGGTGCCGATGTCGCGCACGGCGTCGGCGAGCACGTCGCGGAACGTCCCGAAGAGCGCGTCGACCGTCGCCTCGTCGAAGAGGTCGGTGTGGTACTCCAGGTGGCAGCGGATGCCGTCGGCGCCGTCGGTGAAGTACACGCTGAGGTCGGTGAGCGCCTTGTCGGGGCCCGAGTCGAGCGATGTGGCGCGCACCCCGGGCAGGTCGAAGACGAAGGGGTCCGCGGTCTCGAACTCGGCGAGGGTCTGGAAGACCGGCGTCCGGTCGAGCGCCCTGGCGGGGGCCAGCTCCCTGACGACCGCCTCGAAGGGCACCTCGGCGTGGTCGTACGCGTCCAGGGCGACCGCGCGCACCCGGTCGAGGAGCGTGCCGAAGTCCGGGTCGCCCGAGAGGTCGAGGCGCAGGGCGAGGGTGTTCACGAAGAAGCCGACCACGTCCTCGTACGCGGGGGTGCGGTCGGACATCGGGGTGCCGATCACCAGGTCGTCCTGGCCGGTGACGCGGTGCAGGGCCGTCGCGTATCCGGCGAGCAGCGTCATGAAGAGGGTGCTGCGCCGCTGCTTGCCCATCTTCCGTACGCCGTCGGACAGTTCGGGGTCCAGGGTGCGGAACATGGCCCGGCCGTTGGACGTCAGGACGGCGGGCCTCGGCCGGTCGGCGGGCAGTTCGAGGACGGGCAGTTCGCCGTCGAGTGCCTTCTTCCAGTACGCGAGGTCGTCGGCCGCCCGCGCACCGTCGAGGGTGGCGAGCTGCTCGCGGGCGTGATCGGCGTACGTACGGGGCAGGCCGGGGAGTTCCGCCGGTGCGCCGGTGGTTTCGGCACGGTAGAGGGCGGACAGGTCGCGGGCGAGCACGCCCGCCGATGCCGCGTCCATCACGATGTGGTGCAGGGACAGGACGAGGACGTGCCGCCGCTCGCCGAGCCCGACCAGACGCGTGACGAAGAGCGGTCCTTCCGCGAGGTCGAAGCGGCGGCCGCTCTCGGCCCGCAGCGTGTCGGCGACGGGGTCGTCGGCGTCCGTGCCGTCGACGACGAGGAAGTCCACGTCGCCCGCGGGCAGCGCGAACTGCCGTGGCTCGCCCGCCACTTCACGGAAGACCGTGCGCAGCTGCTCGTGCCGCGCGGCGAGGGCACGCAGCGCGGACCGCAGCGCGGGGACGTCCAGCGGGCCTTCGAGCTCGATGGCCTTGGTCTCGTTGTACGCGGTGCGTCCCGGGAGCATCCGCTCCAGGAACCAGACGCGCTGCTGCCCTGGGGACAGGGGCGAGCCGGGGTCGGGCACGGGGTCCTGTGCCGGTGCCGTCTGCGGCGCGGGGGCCGTGCACGCGCGGCGCAGTGCGTCCAGGTGGACCAGGCCGTCCCGCATCGCGGTGGGCTCGACGCCGAAGTCGACGAGCGCCACCACCTCGTCGGCGCCCGCGGCACGCACCTCGTCGACGACGGGCCGCACGCTCTCGGGGCTGCCGATGAGGGCGCGCTGGTCGCAGTAGCGGTCGTAGGCGCGGCCGAAGACCACGTCCAGGTCGTCGTCGGACATCGCCGACAGGTCGACGCGGTGGCCCAGGCTGTTGGCGACGCCGCCGAACAGGGACAGCGAGGCCTTCATGTAGCGGGACAGCGGATCGCGCGCCTCGGCGCGGGCCGCCGCGTGGTCGTCGGCGAGATAGGTGTGCAGCAGGACCGCCACGCGTCCCGCGTCGGGGTCGAGGCCGTGCTCGGCGCGCGTACGGCGGTAGAGCGCGATGTTCGCACGGAGCTGTTCGACGTCCTGCGTCATCAGGTTGGTGACGATGCCCAGGTCGTGGCGGGCGGCCAGCTCGTACGACGCCGGGTTGCCGACCACCGCCGTGTACAGGGGCGGGGCGTCCTGGACGGGGCGCGGGAAGAGGCTCAGGTCGGCCTCGCCGTCGCCGGTGGTGCGGCGCACCGGATCGCCGCGCCACAACTTCCGCACCTCGGCGACCTGTTCGTACATCGTCTCCTTGTGGGAGCCGAACCGGCCGGGGAAGAACGCGAAGTCGTTGGCGTGCCAGCCGCTCGCGCAGCCGATGCCGATCCGGCCGCCGGAGAGGTTGTCGACCATGGACCATTCCTCGGCGACCCGGATCGGGTCGTGCAGCGGGAGCACCACGGAGCCCGCGTTGATCCTGACGCGGTCGGTCTCCCGCGCGAGCGCGGCGGCGAGCACGGCCGGGTTGGGGAACAGGCCGCCGAAGGAGTGGAAGTGCCGCTCGGGGATCCACAGCGAGTGGAAGCCGTTGCGGTCGGCGAACCGGGCGGTCTCCAGGAGGTGGTCGTACTTGCCGTGCCGGGGCGCGCGCTCGTCCTGGGGGTAGTCGCCGAAGAAGTAGACGCCGAAGTCGAGGGATTTCGCGGGGGGTTCGGGGGTGGGGCGGGGCTGGGGCGCGGACTTGGGCTTGAGCTCGGGCTCGGGCTCGGGCTTCGACTCGGGCTCGGGCTTCGGCTCGGGCTTCGACTCGGGCTTCGACTCGGGCTTGGGCTTCGGCTCGGGCTTGGGCTCGGGCTTGGGCTCGGGCTTCGGCTCGGGCTCGGGCTTCGGCTCGGGCTTCGGCTCGGGCTTGGGCTCGGGCTTGGGCTCGGGTTTCGGCTCTGGCTTGGGCTCGGGCTTCGGGAGGGCCGCGCCGTTCCAGGCCATGGACTGGACCTTGGGCCGGGTCCCGGTCTTGGGGGTGCCGAGGGAGAACCCCGCCCCGCGCAGCTCCCGGAGCGAGTCCTTCACCGCTTCCACGATGAACTCGACGTCACCGTCGGTGTGTTCGGTGGAGAGGAAGAAGTTGCGCCACTCCCACACGTGCACGCCGCGCAGCATGAGGTGGTGGTAGAGCAGCTCCATGTCCGCGCGGTGCTCGAAGCGGAACATCGAGCCGAAGTGGTCGAGGCTCAGGGCGAACCCCTCGGCCTCGAAGAAGGCGTTGAGCGTGGCGGCCAGCTCGTCGGTGCGGGCGTTCAGGCGTTCCTGGAGCCGCGGGCTGTGCTCCTTGAGGTGGGTCAGGACGGCGCGCGCCGCGACCATCGACACCGGGTGCTGGATGTAGGTGCCGCCGAAGAACGTGGTGTCGGCCGCGGGGTAGCTGTCGTCGCCGTAGTTCCAGTGGCCGCCGTCGATGCCGTCCATGATGTCGGCGCGCCCCGCGATGGCGCCGATGGGGAAGCCGCCGCCGAGCAGCTTTCCGTACGTGGCCAGGTCGGGGGTGACGCCGTACAGCTCCTGGGCGCCGCGCGGCGCGGGCCGGAAGCCGGTGAGCATCTCGTCGAAGAACAGCACGATGCCGTGCCGCCGGGTGAGTTCGCGCAGCCGCCGCACGAACTCGGCGGGCCGCAGCGACGGATGGCGGCTCTGCACCGGCTCGACGACGACCGCCGCGATGTCGCCCGCCTGCTGCTCGATGACGGCGAGGCTCTCCTCGCTGCCGTACGGCAGGACGAGCAGGTCGGCGACGGCGTTGTGCGGCACGCCCGCGGACATCGGCACGGTGGTGAGGCCGTCGCCGCCGGTGCGCGGGGAGCGGCCGAGCACATTGTCGTTGTGGCCGTGGTAGGCGCCCTCGAAGGTGATGATGCGGGAGCGTCCGGTGGCGGCGCGGGCGAGCCGGATGGCCGCGGAGTTCGCCTCCGTACCGGAGTTGGCGAAGGCGACGCGCTCCATGCCGGTCAGCTCGGCGAGGAGTTCGGCGGCCTCGCCGGTCTCGACGGTGCGCGGGCCGAGCTGGACGCCGCGCGCGAGGTGCTCGCGGACCGCCTCGGTCACGAAGGCGGGCTCGTGGCCGAAGAGCAGCACGCCGAAGCCCATGGTGATGTCGACGTAACGGTTGCCGTCGATGTCCTCTAGCCACGAGCCCTGCGCCCGCCGCCCCGCGAGGGGGTACAGCATCTCCTTCGTGCTGCTGCGGAAGCCGACCGCCGCACGGCTGTCGGCGAGCACGCGGCGGTAGCGCTGGGCGATGCGCTTCGAGGTGGGCGTCTTGGCGGTGTAGCGGCGCACCAGGTCGTCCAGGTGGGCCCGTTGGGCGTCGGAGGCGCCGCCGCGGACCATGCCGGAGGCGCGGGGCACCTCCAGACGCGGGCCGTGTTGGTGCTGGCGGGGCGCCTCCTGGGATTCTTCCTGTACCGGTGCCGGTGTTCCCAGCTGCTGGGAGATGCGCTGCGCAAGCTCGGCCATCGCCGCGAGGTCCTGGTCGACCGCCGCGGAGACGGCGGGCGTGGCGGAGTCGGTCCCGGTCACCGGTCCGCCCTCCCCACCGTCTGGGCCGCGAGCAACTGCGAGAGCTGCCCCATCAGTTGGAGCTGCATCTGGGAGAGCTGGTGGACCTGACGTACAAGATCCTGGACCTCCTGCCGTGTGGCGTACTCGACCGGGGCAGGTTCACGCACCACCGGCGCGGGCTCGGGCGCACGCACGACCGGCTCGGGCAGCACGGGCGAGGGCACGACCGGCTCGGGCACCACGGGAGAGGGCACCACGGGCGACGGCGCCACCCGCTCGGGCACCACGGGCGCCCCGCCTCCCCCCGCCTTCCCCACGATGATGACGGCGAGCCCCCGCGCCGTCCCCGCCTCCTCGAAGAGTTCCCGCATCGACACCTTGACCCGGTGCTCCTCCTCCAGTTCGCGGAGCACGCCGATCATCTGCAGCGAGTCCGCGCCGAGGTCGAAGAAGGAAGCGTCGTCGGCTATCTCGCTCGTGTCGTAGCTGAGATGCTTCGCGGTCACCTTGACGACGTGCTGGAGCACGCGCTCGACCGCTGCCTCGTCCTGTGCCACTTCGGCCCCATCCCTTGCCGGTTGTGCGGACCGGGGAAGGAAGTTCTCCGGTCCTGTCCAGTAGTCCTTGTGTTGGAATCGGTAGCCGGGCAGGGGGATCCTGCGGCCCGCCCCGGCCAGGAAGGGCCGCCAGTCGACCGGCGCCCCGGCCCGGTACAGGCCCGCCGCCGCGTCCCAGAGCGGTGCGAGCCCGGCGCCGCGCCGCAGGGTCGGATGTGCCTTCGCGGCGGGCAGCGCACGGCGCGCGAGTCCGCTCAGCGTGGTGTGCGGGCCGATCTCGACCAGCGCGCCCGCCTCCGCGTGCGCGGCGCCCAGCTCCGTGAGCACGTCGGCGAACCGCACCGGCTCACGTGCCTGCCGTACGAAGTAGTCGGCGTCCGGCAGCCAGCCGGGCGGCCGGGTGCGTCCGTCGAGCCCGCTGACGAACGGCACGTCGCAGGGCCGGAGCCGCACCTCGGCGAACAGCTCCCGCAGCCCGTCGAGCACGGGGTCCATCAGGGCGGTGTGGAACGCCTGGCGCACCGGGAGCGCCCTGGCCGGTATGCCGCGCGCGGCGAGCAGCTCCGCCAGTCGGGCCATGGCGTCGGCCGGGCCCGCGAGCACCTGGCTGTCCTCGGCGTTGCCGACCGCGAGCGCCACGCCGGGCACCTCGGCGGCCAGGTCACGGGCGGCGCGTTCGCCGGCGGTCACGGCGACCATCGCGCCGGGCGCGCAGTGCCGCCGCATCAGTCCGCCGCGCCGGGCGGTCAGGCGCAGCCCGTCCGCGGCGGACAGCGCCCCGGCCGCGTGCAGCGCCGCGTACTCCCCCACGCTGTGCCCGGCCACGACGCGCGGCGTGATCCCGGCGGACCGCCAGAGCCGGACGAGCGCGCACTGCAGCGCGAAGAGCGCGGGCTGCGCCACCTCGGTGGGCAGGATCCGCTCCTCGCCTGCCGGGTCGGGCGGGCCGAGCAGGACGTCGAGGAGGCCCGCGCCGCCGGTGAGTTCCGCGTACTGGCGTTCGCAGGTGTCCAGGACGTCGCGTACGACGGGGAAGCGCTCGTAGAGGGGGCGTGCCGCGCCCCGGTGGAGGCTGCCCTGGCCCGTGAACAGGAAGCCGACGCCCGCGCCGTCGGTGCCGCCGTCGCCGGGGACCGGGTCCGCGAGCCAGGCGTCGAGGGCGTCCGTGAGCGCGCCGACGGTGGCGCCGCGCAGCGCGACGCGGTGCCTGCGGTGGGCGCGGCCGAGCGCCATCGTCGTCAGCAGGTCGGCGGGGTGCGTGCCGGGGTGCGCGCGCAGATGGTCGCGCAGGGCGCGGGCGTTGTCGGCGAGGGCCGCCCCGGTGTGGCCCGCGAGCGGCAGGACGTCCGGGGGCGGCGGGGCGGCGGCCGGGCGGGGCGCGGGCTCGGGCGCTTCTTCCAGTACGACGTGGACGTTCGTGCCACCGACGCCGAACGAGCTGACGCACGCCCTGCGCGGCACGTCGCCGCGGGGCCAGGGGCGCGCGGACTCCGGGATGTGGAAGGGGCTCGCCGCGAGGTCGAGTGCGGGGTTGGCGCGGCGGAAGTTGGCCATCGGGGGTACGACGCCGTGCCGCAGCACGAGCAGTGCCTTGAGGAGGCTCGCCAGGCCCGAACACACGTCGAGATGGCCGATGTTGGCCTTCACCGAACCGAGCGCGCAGTAGCCCGTGCGGTCGGTGTCCTCGCGGAACGCCGCGGTGGCGCCGTCGAATTCGATGGGGTCGCCCTTGAAGGTGCCGGTGCCGTGCGTCTCCAGGTAGCCGATGGTGGACGCGTCGACACCCGCCCGGTCCAGGGCCCGCCGGATGACCGCACGCTGCCCTTCGGCGCTGGGCGCGGTGAAGGTCCGTTTGCCCGCGCCGTCGTTGTTGGCCGCCGAGCCGCGGATCACGCCGTGGATGTGGTCGCCGTCCGCGACGGCCAGGTCGAGGCGTTTGAGGACGACGGCCGCGACGCCCGTGCCGCCGACGGTGCCGTCCGCGTCGGCGTCGAAGGGCCGCAGCGTGCCGCTCTTGGAGAGGATGGAGCCCTTGACGTACTCGTATCCGATGACCTGCGGGACGTGGACGGCGGTGGCTCCCGCGACCGCGATGTCGCAGTCCCCGGTGGCCACGGACCGCGCGGCGAGGTGCACGGCGGTCAGCGAACTGGAGCACGCCGTCTGGACGTTGACGGCGGGCCCGGTCAGGCCGAGGCGGTACGCGGCGCGGTTGGCGGTGAAGTCGGTGTAGTTGCCGACGGTGACCTGGAGGCCCGCGACCCAGTCGGCGACGCCGCCCTGGAGGACGTTGTTGAGCAGGTAGTTCTGCAGGGAGTAGAGGTGGTAGCCGGTGCTCGCGTACACGCCGACCTCGCAGCCGTCGCGGCCGCCGGGCGTGCCCGCGTACCCGGCGTCCTCCAGCGCGTGGTGCACGCACTCCAGGAACAGCCGGTGCTGCGGATCGGTGATCCTGGCCTCCTGCGCGCTCATCCCGAAGAAGCCCGCGTCGAAGCCCGCGATGCCCTCCAGCGTGCCGCTGGCCCCGACGAACTCCTCGGCCCGGTACCGCTCTTCGGGCACCCCGGCCGCGACGAGTTCGGCCTCGGTGAAGCGGCGGATGCGGTCGGCGCCGTCGTGGATCGTGCGCCAGTACTCCTCGGGGGTGTCCGCGCCGGGGAACCGGAAGGACATCCCTACGACGGCGACGGCGTCGGGCGGGGCGGTCATCGGGTCTCCTTCTCCGCGTCGTGCACGTTCGCCACGCTGTCGCTCCCGCTCTCCCCCGCGGGCGCCGCCGCGCCCCGCCTCCCCTGCCGCACCAGCACGACGAACAGCGCGGCGCACAGCACGATCGCCACCCCGTGCAGCAGGCCCACGACGTGCAGCGGCGAGAGATGGTCGAGCAGGGCGCCGCTGACCAGCATCCCGAGGCCGAAGCCGGTGTTCTCGACCGAGGCGGAGAGGCCGAAGAGGCGGCCGCGCTGCTCGTCGGGGGCCGCCTGCAGCCGCGTGACGTACGCGGTCTCGGTGAGCCCGTCGGCCATGCCCGCCACCAGCGCGACCGCGATGGCGGCGACCGTGGGCAGTCCGGTGAAGACCACGATGAACGCGGCCGACATGACGCAGGACCCGATCGCGAAGACCCGCTCCCCCGGCCCCTGCCGCCCGCCGCGCCCCGCGAGGCGTCCGCACACCTGTTGCGCCAGGATGTTGCCGATCGCCCAGGTCGCCCAGAACTGGCTGATGAACGTGGCCGGATGGGACGGGTCGAGGTCGCTGGAGTAGACGGGCAGGGCGACGTTGTGCGACGACGAGCCGAGTCCGTCGGCGGCCCGCACCACGATCATCACCGCGAGCACGGGGGCGGCGCGCAGCAGCATGAGCGAGCCCGCGCCGGGGCCGCGCTCCTTCCCCTGCTTCACGGCCTGCCCCGCCTCCGCGGCCCGCCCGGCCCTCGTACGGATCGGCAGCGAGAACAGGACACTGGCGGAGACCGCGAAGGTGACGGCGTCCAGCGTGATGGCGGCGGTGTAGCCGAGCTGCGCGACCAGGACGCCCGCGGAGGCGAATCCGGCGATCATCGCCAGTGAACGCCCGGTCGCGAGCAGCGCGTTGGCGCGCAGGCGCAGGTCGCCGCCCACGATCTCGGGGATGCTGCTGCGCAGCGCGACACCCGACAGGGTCGAGCAGAAGCCGGTCACGACCGCCAGGACATAGAGGAGTCCCGCGCGGGTGCCGTCAGGGGCGACGAGCAGGGCCAGCATGGCCGCGCACTGGGTCAGATCGGCCCCGACCATCAGCCTCTTGCGGTCGTACGCCGAGACGAGACGCCCGCTCACCCAGCCGGAGAGGACACTCGTCAGCAGGCGTACGGCCATGAAGAGTCCGGCGGCGAGGGCGCTGTCGGTCACCTCGTAGATGAAGACGTTGAGGGCGACCATGTTGAGATAACTGCCGTACGCCGACACTCCGTTGCCGACGACGAGCAGGCGAAAGTGCCGCAAGCGTTCCCCCCTGGTCCGCCGATGAGCTGCCATCACTGTTCGTGCACGGCCGCCATCAGCCGAGACCGTCTTCACACTCACGCGCGCCGAACCGCACCTAAAGTCGCTCGAATTGGTGACTTGACAACAGCGCTCGGGTTCAATGTCCCCGTCTCATCCCTCGGGATGCGAGGTTTCCTTTGTGTTTGCTCCTGACCATGGTTAGATCAAGTTGAGGCCGTCGCAGCACCAGAGTTGACAGTCCCTCCCGGAGGGAAAATGCCAGTACAGAGTCGCCCCGAGAACGCACCGGCGCTGTCCCTCAGGGAACGTCAGGTCCTCGCCCATATCGCGGCGGGCCTTTCCCACAAGCAAGTGGCCCGGCGCATGGGCATCAGCGTGCACACCGTGAGCACGTATCTGCGGCGCATCAGGAACAAGCGCTCCGCGCCCACCGTCGCGCACCTCATCCGGCTGAGCCTCACCGAGAACTGCGGGCCTCGATGATCCGGTAGCCGCTGAACCCCAAGGGCCCGCTGCGACCGACGAGTTCGAGCCCGGCCCGCCGGAACAGCTCGTCGAACTCGTCGGCGGTGCGCTCCCTGCCGGGGGTGAGCACCATCAGGGTGAGGTCGCTCACCGCGAGGAACGGATCGGTGCCCGCGTCCACGACGGGCGGTGCCACGATCTCCACCACCATGACCCGGCCCGTGTCGCCCATCGCGGCACGGCAGTTGCGCAGCAGGTCCACGCACCGGTCGTCGTCCCAGTCGTGCAGCACGCTCTTGATCACGTAACGGTCGCCGCCCCGGGGCACGGACGCGAAGAAGTCCCCCGGCACGACCTCGCAGCGCTCCCCGACGCCCGCGTCCGCGAGCTTGTCGCGCGCGCCCGCGACGCCCTGCGCCGTGTCGGCGAGCACGCCCCGCAGGTGCGGGTGCCGCGTGAGCAGGCCGGTCAGCAGGGTGCCGTCCCCGCCGCCCACGTCGACGACGGTGGAGACGTCCGAGAAGTCGTACGCCTCCGCGACGGCCCACGCCTCCGCCTGCGCGCTGACCGACATCGCCGCGTGGAACTCCGCGCCCAGCTGCGGGTGTTGCTCGAAGTACGCGAAGACAGGGCCGCCGGTGACCGTCTCGATGGAGGGCCGTCCCGTACGCACCGCGTCCAGGAGGCCTCCCCAGGCGGCCCAGATGCCCTCGTCGAAGTACGGCAGCAGCATGGGCCGCAGGGAGTGCGGCACGTCCGAGCGGAGCAGCTGCCCGGCCGGTGCGAGCCCGAAGCCCTCCGCCGTCTCGGTCACGACGCCCAGCGAGGCGAGGCCGCGCAGCACCCGGCGCAGCGCCTGCGCCTGGACGCCGGCCTCGGCCGCGAGGTCCTCGGCGGTCCGGGTCCGCTCGGCGAGCAGGTCGGGCAGCCGCAGGCGCACCGCGACGTGGATCATCTGCGCGGGGACGAAGCCGAAGGCGAGCCGGTAGAGGTGGGCGGCGGCACCCGGGTCGAAGGGGGCGCCTGCGGCGTCGGGGGCGGCCGGGTGGTCCGGGGAGGGGTGTTCCTGGGAGGGGTGTTCCGTGGACGTGTGGGCCGTGGTCATTCGGCGCTCGTTTCTTCGGGTCGGGCTTCGGGACTGGCTTCGGGTCCGGCTTCGGGTCGGAAGGAGACAGGGAGCCGCGTCAGGCCGCAGAGGATGCTGATCTGCCGCCACCGCAGCTCCGCGGGCGGCACGGCGAGGGCGAGTCCGGGCAGGCGGGCGAGCAGCGCCGCGAACGCGTGGGACGCGAGGGCCCGTGCCAGGGGCGCGCCGAGGCAGAAGTGGATGCCGTGCCCGAAGGCGAGATGGGGGTTGGGCGCGCGGTGGATGTCGAAGTCGTCGGAGCCCGCGACGGCGGCCGATCCGGGGAAGGCGTCGGGGTCCCGGTTGGCCAGGGACAGGCCGACGTTCACCACCGACCCCTTGGGGATGACCGTGCCGCCCAGCTCGACGTCCTCGACGGCGACGCGCAGCGAGGACTGTCCCGCGGAGCCCTCGTAGCGCAGCAGCTCCTCGATGGCGCCCGGCAGGAGCGCCGGGTCCGCGCGGAGTTCCGCGAGCTGGCCGGGGTGGGCGAGCAGGGTGAGCAGTCCGTTGCCGATGAGGTTGGTGGTGGTCTCGTGGCCCGCGACCAGCACCAGCATGGCGAGGCCGACGAGTTCGTCGTCGCTGAGCCCGCCGCCGTCCCGCCCGTCGTGCTCCCCGTCGGCGCCCTGCGCCACAAGGAGGGCGCTCAGCAGGTCCGGCTGTTCGTCCGGCGGCAGGTCGTGGCGCACCCCGGCCCGCTTCTCCTCGACGAGCCCGCCGAAGTACGCCCGCAGTTTCCGCGAGCGCTCGTCGCGGGTGCGGGGCCCGGTCTCCACGGAGAGGGTGCGCGCGGCCCAGGCGCGGAACGCGGGGCGGTCGCCGGTGGGGATGCCGAGGAGTTCGCTGATGACGAGGACGGGCAGCGGGAAGGCGAAGTCGGCGATCAGGTCGGCGTGCCCGGTGGGCGTCACGGCGTCGAGCAGTTCCGCGACGGTGCGCTCGATCCGGGGTCCGAGGGCGGCGATGCGGCGCCGGGTGAACCCGTGGGAGACCAGTTTGCGCAGCCGGGTGTGGGCGGGCGGATCGTCGTTGGCCATGGGCGAGTACGCGACGGCGGCGCCTGCCGCGTGGCCCAGGCGCCGCGGGTCGTTGGAGAGCCGCGGTTCGCGCAGCGCGCGGCGCGCCTCGGCGTGGCCCGACACCAGGAAGTAGGTGAAGCCGCTCTCCTCGCGGACGAGCCGGACGGGTGGTTCCGCGCGGATGAGCCGGTGCGTCTCGGCCGACCGTGTGAGCAGGCCGTAGGGGCTGAATCCGGCCAACGGCTCGGACCGCGGCTGCACCGGCATCCGTGTCTCCTGATCTGTCTCGCCTGGTCCCGGACGACCGGTTCACCTTCGCACCGGGCGCGGCCCGTGTCGTCCGTCCGGGACGGTGTATCGGCTCTCCGACCGGAGGCTGAGACCGGCGGGCGGTCTCCCCCTGGGCGGGTGGTGCCGCGGTCCGATAAAGAATGCATAGCGCGCGCGAGTTGAATGCTGATACAGCGGCGTGAGAGCGACCGGGATGCCGCGGGACGCTCTTGACACCGGAAGATCAACGATCACGCGGAGCCGGGGAGTTGCCCAGAAGTATCGGGTTGAACCAATCTGGACCAGCACCAGTCAGTCGAGTACTGTACTGATCACTCTCGTGGTCCAGACCAGTCAAGGCGAGTTCATACGGGTTCGGGTGTGTGACGGCCCACGAAGAGTTCCATTTCGCCCGCGACTCAGCGGGTGAATACTGCGTAAAAGCGCGGCCAGAACGCTGTGAACAATCAGGCGGGGGACAGCCTATGCGTCAAATAGCTCCTGTTAATTGTATCCGGATTGCCGTTTGCGACGCGCGACATCTCGCGCGGGCGGGACTCATCGGAGTCCTTGCGCGGGAGCCCGACATCTCCGTGGTGGCGGAGGTCTGGGACGCGCAGGACGTGGCACAGACCCTGCGCACGGAACGGCCCGATGTGGTGGTGGTCAGCCATGATCCACTCGTCATGGACGGCATCGCGGTGGCCGAGGAGCTGGGAGCCTGCCCGGAGTTGGCGTCCTCCGGGGCCGGGGTCCTGATGCTCTGCGACTCCCTGGAGCACGAAGAGCTGCTCTCGGCGCTCCGGGGCGGCGTGCGCGGGGTGCTTCCGGTGAACGGGGACCCGTACACCCTGGCCTCCGCCATCCGCGAGATCGCCGCCGGTGCCATGCTCCTGAAGTCGCCGACGGCCGTGGGCCTCATCAACCGGCTCGTCAGCCGCTCGCCCGGCGTCACGGTGGTCCCCGGCTCGCATCTGTCGCGCCTCACCCACCGGGAACGCGACGTGCTGGCCCTGGTGGCCAACGGCCACTCCAACTGCGAGATCGCCCAGAAGCTGTCCCTCAGCGAGGCGACCGTGAAGTCGCATCTCTACCACCTCTGCCAGAAGCTCGGCCTGCGCGACCGCGCCCAGGCCGTCATCCTCGCCTACGAGACCGGGCTCGTGCGCGCCTGCCCCGCGGCCTGACCCGCCGCCTGCCGGGCCCCGGCTCACGCCGGGGAGAACTGGGCCGCGTCGACGTGGCTCACCGCCACCGAGAGGAACGCCCGGGTGGACCCCGGATCGCTCGCGATCCACCGCAGGAATTCCCTTCGCTCGTCCGTCACCTGGAGTCCCGCGCTGTCCAGGGCCATCTGGTAGCGCGGCTCCATCAACCGGTCGCGGGCCGCCGCGAAGCCGTGCAGCGCCGCGTCCAGCGCGGCGGCGTCACCGGGACCGGGCCCCGGCTCCGTGGCCGACGCGGAACCCACCGCGTCGGCCAGCGCCGCCGCCTGCTCGAAGGCGTCGCTGATGCCGGTGCCGGTGATCGAGTCCTTGTGGCAGCCCGCGTCGCCCACGAGCACCCAGCCGGGGCCCGTGGCCTGCCGGAAGAAGTTGAACTGGCTGCCGGTGCCGCGCAGCCGCTCCACGCGGCGCGCACCGGCGGCCCGTTCGGCCAGTTCCGGGGCGGTGCTGCGCAGGGCCTCCGCGTACGCGAGGGCGGGATCCTGCCGTACGGCGGGGAACTCCTCCTGCGGGAAGTACGCGGCGACCAGGGTGAGTTCGTCGTGCGTCGGCACCACGCCGATCAGCCGTCCCTGACGCTCATGGACCTCGAACTGTGCGGGCAGACCGGCCCAGTAGCCGTAGTACACACAGGTCATCGGGGCGTCCTCGCGTTCGGTCGCGGCCCCCACCAGGCGGGCCACCGTGGAGCGCATGCCGTCCGCCCCGACCACCAGGCGGGCCCGTATCTCCTCCGTCGCGCCGCCGTCCGTGCGGCAGGTGACCCCGACGGTCCTGCCGTCGTCGCCGGAGAGCACCCCGGTGACCGTGCAGCCGTCCCGGAACTCCGCGCCCGCCGCGACCGCCGCGTCGGCGACCAGAGCGTCGAGGACGTAGCGGCGCGGCGCGTACACGGCGTCGATGCGCTCCTCCACCGGCACGGGTCCTTCGAGCCTGAGGTCCCCGAGCGTGTACGAGATGTGGCGCACCGGCGGGCATCCGCCGTCCGCCAACGGGCCCAACAGGCCCCACTGGTCGAGCAGTCGAAGCCCCGGCCGGTGGATGTGCTGGGTGGAGAGCGTGTCGCTCGGGAACCGGGAGCGGTCGAGCAGCAGCACCCGATGCCCGGCCCTGGCCAGGAGCATCGCCGTCGCGGCGCCCGCGCTCCGTGCGCCCACGACCACCACGTCGTATGACTCCATCAGTGGGTGTCCCTCTCACTCGTGATCGTTCGTACGCGGCCGTCGGCGGTCATCGGCGCCCCCGCAGGGGCAGCTGCGGATCCGTCCGCTCGGGGGCCGCGCGCCCCACCGTCACCAGGACGAGGGGCTGCAGCGGCGCGGGCAGGGCGAGGACGTCCGCGATGCCCGTCAGGTCGAAGTCGCAGTGCACATGGCTGTCGAGCCCGGCGGCCGCCGCCGCGAGGGCGACGCGCTGCACGGCCGTGCCCGCCGCGATGGTGAGCATGCGGTACCAGCGGTCGCCGTGCGCGAGGACTCCGCCGCGCGGATCGCCGCAGACCACCAGGGTCGCGGTCGCGGTGCGGCACTCGTCGGCCAGCATCGGGCTCTTGGCCGCGTGCAGCAGGGCGGTCGCCGCGTCGGCGCCCCGGGTGGGGGCCAGGGCGTGCGGTCCGCGGTCGTAGAGATACGCGCCCACGGGTACGCCCGTCACCCCGCGCACCACCCCGGCGATCCGCACCGCGTCGCCGTCCGGTGTGCGCGGCAGGTCGTGGCGTACCGGCACGGTGGCCGTGGCGAGCAGCGACGCGAGCGCGTCCGGGGAGACCGGTCCTGGGCGGAAGCCGTAGACCGTGCGGCGCCGGGTGAATCCCCTTTCGGGGGTGGGGTGTACGGGGGGCAGGGGGATGGCGTCGGGGGTGGGGGGCGCATGCGGCGCGGGCTCTTGGGGCGGGGGCGTCCCTCCCCCGGTGCCGGTTCCGCCGCCCGGCGCCGCGTCGAGGATGGCCTCGTGCAGCGCGGCGGCGTCCGCGACCGCGGGGATGCCGGTGAGGGGCCGGGGCGCGGGGCGCTCGCGGGGCACGTCGCCCCGCCATCCCGACGGCTCCTGCCCGGTAATCCGCCGCGCCTCCTGCGGCCCGTCGCCCGCGGGACGGTGCACCGTGACCACGGCGAACACGCTCTCCGCCGACGGGTCGAGACCGAGCAGGCGGTCCAGCTCCCGGTCGTCGAACCGCAGATGGACGACGGCTTCGAGCCCCGAGCCCTCGGCGGCGGCCACCGCCTGGGCCACCGCGACGCCGCAGTCCAGGCTCTGCAGCCGATAGCCGAACGAGCCGTACTTGGCGGAGTTGCGCCACAGGACGCTGCTCAGGAGGAGGACGAACTCCGGCCGCCGGGCCGGGGGTTCGGCGAGACGGGCGAGCAGCAGGTCCCGCCCTTCGCCGTCCCTGAGCCGCTCCAGGGCGTGGTGCGCGGGGTCGTAGTGGGACAGGCCTGCCGCCGTGCCGTCCGTGTCGCCGTGCGCGACGTACACCTCGACGGGATAGCGGGACCCGGAGGCCGCGCCGGGGCGTCCCGGTGCGAGGATCACGCGCCGCTCCCGTGCCGCCTCGGTGGCGGCGGTGGCGAGTCCGGTCGGCATGATGCCGCTCATCCACCGCATCCGGGTGAGCCCGTTGGTCTGCCGCAGCAGCCAGGAGAGCCGCTCCCCGGAGGCGTCGGAGGGCGCCTCGCCGGGTGTGGTGAGCGGATGGCGCGGGGCGTCCGGGTAGCTCTTGTAGAGCGGGGGCAACTGTGCCATGTCGGCGGAGGGCAGCGCGTCGGGCGGCTGGTGCCCGGTGCCGAGGAACCGGAGGGCCGTCGTGGGGTACGTGGTCACTGGCGGGCCCCTTCCGGGTGGGCGCTTGCCGCGGGGGTTCGGCCGGGGACGGGCAGCAGGCAGCGTTCGTCGGGGCCCGGCGTGCCCAGGACGATCTGGAACAGCGGCTCGTGGCCCTCGGGCAGGGACAGGGCGCGCGACAGGGTGGTCGCGTCGTAGCCGTTGTGGATGCGCGCGGCGAGCCCCTCGGCCGCGCTCAGCACGCAGGCGCGCTGCGCGAGCAGGCCCGCCTCGTGGTGCAGGACCCTGAACCCCCGGTCGCCGAAGGCCAGTTGGGCGGCCCGGCGCGGGCCGGAGAGGAAGAGCACCGCGGGCACGGACCGGTAGTCGATGTTGGGCGCCTCGGCCCCGAGCCGCTCCAGCGGCACCTCCCCGCGGTGCACGAGCCCGTGCGGCGTCACCTCGTGGACACCGGGCCGCAGGCCGTCGACGCGGGAGGCCCACAGGTGGGCGGTGATGGGGGACGGCGCGCCGTGGGGGCGGGCGTCCGAGGTGTACGGGTGGGGCAGGCGGTCGGCGATCCGGTGCACCGTCGCGGCCGGGACCGGCGGCCCCGCGGCGCGCAGGACGAGGCTGCCCGACGTGCGGTCGCGCAGGGCGCGGGCGAGGTCGGGCAGCGGCGCGTGCAGCGCCGGGTCCGCGGCTGCGGTTGCGGCTGCGGCTGCGGCTGCGGTTGCGGCTGCGGGCAGTTCGGCGAAGGACGCCGTGTCGGTCAGCCGTGCCGCGCGGTCCAACTCGACCAGTTCCGGGCAGTGTTCGAGCCCGGCCGGGTCGTCGTGGCCGCCCGAGGGCGCGGGCCGGTCGACGGGCACCGCCCAGGGGCCGTCCGCGAGGTCCGCCTCGGTGACGTGCGCGGCCCTGCGGCGCGGGGGACGGCCCGCCGCGTCCGGTCCCGCCGGGTACAGGGGCAGGGCCAGGGCGACGCTCTCCTGCGGCGGGCGTACGCCGATGAGCCGTTCCAGGACACCGTCGATGAACTGGTGGTGCACCTGCCCCCGCACGCCGAGCGCGTCGGCGACGAGGAGGGCGTTCCCCGCGACCAGGCCGGTCTCCTGCGCGCACAGGCGGTACGCGTAACTGCCGTACCGGAAGGCGGTTCTCCAGAACACCGTGGACAGCATCAGGACGCCGACGGCGCCGTCGATGTGCGCGCCGAGCGCCTTGCCGACGACGTCGCCGAAGTCGCCCGGCCTGAGCTGGACCAGGGCGTGGTGGGCCGCGTCGTGGGCGTAGAGCCCTGCGGGCAGGCCGTCGTGTCCCGGCGTCCACAGGTAGGTGTCGACGGGGGCGAAGCAGCGGGCGGAGGGGGTGGCCCGGTGGTAGGGCCAGCGGGCGGTCGGGCCGAACTCGGTGCGGAGCACGCCGTTGGTGTAGTGGAGCAGCGCCGAGTGGAAGTCCGCGCTCGGCGCCGCCACCGGGGCGGACAGCGTCGACGGGGGCGCGGGCAGCGGGAAGCGGCGCAGCTCCCCGAACCGCCGGAACCGCTCCGGCTCCCCGGGTCCGCCCTCCCTGCCGCCCGGCGCCTCGGCGGTCATGGCGGCGTAGTCGTACAGCGAGCGCCGCCAGAAGCGCTCGCCGGGCGTCGTGCCGCCCACGGCCCGGGCCGGGTGGGCGGGGCGCTGCGTGAGGGTCATCGCGGAACTCCTCACGGGAACGGGTGGGGGTGCGGGTTGATGTCGGCGGGGGTCAACGGGCGCTCGGCGTACCCCAGTTCGTACGGTGTGTTCAGGAGGCGGGGCAGGCCGTCCACGCGTCGGTTGCGGTGCCCGAACGTCATCGGGAGCGTGCCGGGCACCATCACCTTGACGCAGGCGAAGCCGCCCGCCCGGTGCTCGGGGGTGGTCTGGTCGACCACGATCACGTCGAGTCCGCGGTCCGCGTAGCGGCGGACCAGCTCGGCCAAGTCGTCGCTCAGGTCGGTGTGTTCGGGCCACTTCCACGCCGCTTCGAAGTCGCTGAACGGCTGCGCGGGGCGCTCCGTGAGCAGGAAGTCGAAGCGGTCGAACGCGTCCTCGTGGCTGTAGAGCACCGAGTGGTCGCCCATCACCTTGACCAGCGAGGGATCGCGGACCATGGCGGCCGCGCGCTCCCGCTCGTCCGCGTCGTAGATCTTGGCGTGCTCCAGCAGGTGCGCCATCTCGTGCAGGACGTTGAGCACGGCCTTCTCGGCGGTGAGGCCGGACCCTCCGGCGCACAGCGCCTTGGGCCTGCCCGGGTCGTCGAGGGCGTCGAGGCCGACGGCCCAGAAGCACGGCACGCCCTGTTCCAGGGTGGCGGAGTAGAGCTGGATCTCGTATCCGGTGCGCTGCCTCAAGTGCTCGATGAGCAGCGGGATCCTGCGGTCGCGTGCCGAGCCCGGATCGATGCGGGGAATGGGCATGCGGCCGTACCAGGTCATCAAGAAGGCGTCCCGCTCGGCGACTTCGAGGAGGCCGCACAGGATCGCCTCCTCCAGGCAGCCGCCGAGCGCGCAGCCGTTGGATATCTCGTAGACGAAGCGGGGCTCGTCGTGGCTGTGCGCGGCGTAGTAGGCGTACCGCTCGGGCACCAGGACCGGCTCGCCCCTGCCGAAGGAGTATCCCCAGACCCAGGGCATCACCAGGTCGTCGTCGTAGCGCACATAGGGGAAGCCGGGCAGGTCGTGGCGCTCGTCCGGGTACAGGCCGAACACCCTTGGGTCCACGGCCCGTTCGCCCAGTGCGCGGCGGCTCGCGGTGACGGCGGTGCGCCGGCCGCGCGGCTGCTCGCCGCCGAAGCGTTCAAGGGCCTCAAGGACGGCGGTGATCCGCGACGAGCGGTAGTCGAGGGTGCGGCCCCAGCCGTGCTGGGAGCTGTTGCCGCGCAGGGAGCTCAGGGGCGCGACGGCGCGCGGCAGCGGTCCCGACCGCTCGTCGTCGACGGACGGCACCACGCCCGCCGCGCCGTCCACATACAGGTCGTACAGCTCGTCCGCGCGGGCGAGGACGTCCTGCACGCGGAAGACGTCGGGCGCCCGCTTGGGCCGCGGGGCGGGTGCGACGACGGCGTCGTCCGGGGCGTCCTGCGGCAGTCCGCCGCACAGCTCGCACGGCGCGTACGGGAGGTAGCGGTGCGAGCCGACCGCGAGGGACGCGAGGTCGACGCGCAGGAACCGGTCGCCCGGCCTGCGGCCCGCCACCTCACGGTCGGGTCCTTCGGTGCCGTGCGGCCGGGGCGGCTCGCCCGCCAGGTCCCTGGCGAGCAGGTCGACGGCGAGTTCGGCGGCCACCGCGGCGGCGGGCCTGGTGCGCAGCGCCGAGGGCCGCTCGGTGAGCCGCGTGCCGTGCCGCTCGCGCAGCGCCTCGTGCTCCCTCGCCTTGTCGCGGGCGAGCCTGCGCCGCCAGTCGGCGCAGCCGGGGCAGCCACCGGCGGGCGTGCCCGCGAGCGGTCCGACGTGCACGGCGTCCGCCGCGGCGAACACGGGCAGCCAGGGGATCCCGGCGAGCGCGGCCGCCTCGCGCACCCGGGCGACGGCGGTGGCGCGCGGGGCGTCGCCGACGAGGAGGACGGCCGCGCAGGGGGCGAGCGCGGCGGCCAGGACGGCGGCGTCGGGGGTGCCGTCGCCGTCCTGGCCCGTTCTTGTGCCTGTGCCTGTGCCTGTTCCTGTGCCTGTGCCGTCCGGGCGTACGACGTGGAAGGCGCGGGCGGCGACGGCGGCCACCGCCTCGTCCAGGAGACCGTCGTCGCCGATCAGGGCGACGGTGGGGCGCGGGTGCTCAGCCATCGAGGAGCACCACCCTGAGCAGGTGCGGCAGTACGCCGGTCACGGCGGCGTCGCCGTCCAGCGGGACCGCCACCGGTTCCCTGCCCTGCGCGCGCAGGGCTTCGACCAGGGGGCCGTACCGCCCTTCGCCCGGTTCGCGGTGGCCGGTCCGCAGCCGCACCGCGGGGGACGGGCCGTACTGGGGCTGGCCCGCGGCGGCCGCCTGATGGCTCAGGAGCAGCCGGCCGAGCGCCGCCTCCAGGGCCTCGTCGGCGGTGAACCCCGCGCCGTGGGCGACGAGTTCACCGTCCAGGGCCACCGTGCGGAGGAAGGCGCCGTCGGGCGCCGTCACCTCGTACGCGCGCAGGTCGCCGCCCAGGGCGGTGAGCAGACCGAGGTACCGGTCGGCGGTCCCGGTGAGCCGAAGTCCCTCAAGGACCAGCGGGACCGCCGCTGCCGGAACCGCGTCCGCGGGGACACCGCGTACGACGTGGTCGAGCAGGCCCTGCTCCACGGCGTCGTCCCGGCTGATCCCGCCCGCGACACCGGCCGGCACCGTGTCGGCCGACCGCTCCCCCGGCACCTGCCGTGCCGTGCCGTCCGCGAGCGCGATGCCCCGGACGTCCCCGGGGGCCGCGGCCCGCACCGCGTACGCGGCGAGGCCGTGCCGCAGGGCCGCGTCCCTGGCCGCGTCGAAGTCCGGTCCCGCGCCCCACACGTCGAACGGCGCGCCCGGCCGCCCGGGGTCGTCCACCGCGAGCCGCACGACGCGCAGCGGGAACTGGTCGAGGTGGTCCTCCGTCACCGGCGCGAGCACCCCGAGCCTGGCGTCGGTCAACGCCTCGGCCCGCTCGGCGAGTTCGGCCGCGTCCACGACCTCGTCGGCCGCGCCTTCGACGGCGGACGGTGCCGCGTCCGGGTGCGGGGACAGGGTGTGCGTGACCGTCTGGAGCGTCTCCAGGTCGAGGCACACCACCCGCGCCGAGGCTCCCGCGGCGGCGCCCCGCACGTCGTCGGCGACCCCGGTGACGTACTCGAAGACGCGGAACGCCAGATGGTTGGCGATGATGCCGGGCACGGGCCCGGTGAGGAAGCGGCCCGCCGGTGCCGGCGCGTCCACGCCCCGCTCCCGGTCCGCCGCTCCGACCCGTCGCCACAGGCTTCCCCAGCGCGCCGCGCCAGGACCGTCGTCCGGTGCGCAGACCGGGCCGATCCAGGCCTCGTCGGCGACGACGGTGGCCGCGACGAGGGTCGTGCCGGTGGTCGCGCAGGTCTCGTCGAGGGCGGTGAGCAGGGCCGGTTCCGCGGAGTCCGTCGCGGCGAGGAGGACGTCGGCGGAGTCGGCGGCGCGGGTCAGGGCCGCCGGGTCCGTGGCGTCGAGCGGTGCGACGGCGAGGAGTTGGCCGGGGTCGCGGTCCTTCGCCGATGCGGCGAGCGCGGTGAGGCGGGTGTGCTCGGCGGGGTCCGTCGTCACGGGGTGCGCCGTCACGCGGGCCACGCCGGTCAGCAGGACGGCCTCGACGAGCGCGGTGAACACGGCGCCCGTGCCGACCACGGCGACACGGGTCTCGCGGTGGCGCTGGAAGCGGCGGGCCGGCGAGGTGCGGAACGCCTCCACGAAGGCGATCTGCGAGGCGTACGCCGCCACGTCCGCGTCGGAGAGGGTGTGCGGCTCGTCCGCGCCCACGTCACGGACGAGGCCCGCGTCGTGCAGCGCGCCGACGAGCCGTTCGACCATCCGGCGCTTGGCGGGCGGCAGTCCGGAGGTGAGGTCCCCGACGCTGTGGCCGCCGTTCAGATGGGGGGAGAGCTTCTCCAGCCAGGTGTAGGTGGAGGCCCCTTGGAAGGTGACGACGTCACTGCCGTCGGTCAGCAGGACACCGTCGCCCTCGGGGGCCGGGGTGAAGAACACCCCGGCCCTCATCCGCGGGCACATGGCCGCGACATCGCTCCGCATGATGGCTCGCTCCGCGTTCGGCTCGTCCGGGTGGACTGTCATGGATGGGCTCTTCTCGGTGATCGTGCCAGCGGCCGGTGCCGCGGTCGTCCGTCCCTGGACTGCTTTCTCGGGTCCGCCCGCCGGACGGAGTCGCGGGTCCGGCTCCGACTCGAGTGGGGTTTCCTGCCTCACTTCCGTCCGCCCCCGATCAGGCGGACCGCGCGTGGCGGCGGGTCAGATCGGACAGAACGGGGACGAGTTCGGCGGGTCCCGGCAGCGTGGCGAGTTCCTGGCGCAGCACCGTGGCGCCGTTGTGGAACAGGGGTTCCGACACGAGCCTGCGCACCGCGTCCCGCAGCGCGTCCGGGCTGAACCGGTCCGGTTCCAGGGTGAGTCCCGCGTACCGCTCGGTGGCGTAGCGGGCCGCCGAGCGCTCGCCCCAGTACGGCATCGGCACGATGAGCTGGGGCACGCCGAGCGCGGCGGCCGCGGAGAACGTGCCCTCGCCCCCGTGGTGGACGACGGCGGCGCACTCCGGCAGGAGCTGGCTGAGCGGCAGGAAGTCGACGACCCGTACGTGGTCGGGGATCCTGACGCCCGCCGTCTGGTCGGGGGTGAGCGTGGCGACCAGTTCGACGCCGAGGCCCTCGGTGGCGGCGAGGACCTCGGCCACCGACACACCGCTCTCCTTGAACAGCTGTCTGCCGCGGCCGCCGACGCCGAGCGTCAGACAGACGCGGGGGCGCGAGGGGCGCGCGTGCAGCCAGTCGGGCACCGTCGCGCCGCCGCTGTAGGGGATCCAGCGCATGCTCTCGTAGCGCAGGTCGCCGGGGACGGAGGGGCGCATGCCCGGCGGCATCGGGTCGATGGTCCACTGGCCGAGCAGCAACTCCTCCTCGTACGGCAGGCCGTACGGTTCCAGGAGCTGCTGCATGACCTCTTCGAGCGGCTCGGGCCAGACGTCCGCGGATCCGGTGGCCTGCTCGGCCCGGTAGCGCAGCGAGCGCTGCCGCAGCCAGGCGATGGTGTCCTGGCCCCACAGCAGCCGGGCGTGCGCGGCGCCGCTGAGCCGGGCCGCGATGGCGGCGGGCAGGCAGAAGGGGTCCCACAGGACGAGGTCGGGCCGCCAGCGCACCGCCGTGCCCGCGAGGTCCTCCAGGAGCGGGCGGAGCCGGGCGAACAGACGGGTCAGCTTGAACCACTTCTCGCCCCAGTCCGGGCAGTCCCTGGGGTCGGCGGCCAGGTCGCCCGCGAGGCCGTCGAGGAGCGCGGGGTCACGGCTGTACGCGACGATCTCGTCGAGCTCGTCGCCCCGGCCGAGCGGCACCGCGGCGAGCCCGGCCTCCGTGACGGGGCGCGTCATGTCGGGGTGGGTGACGACCCGCACTTCGTGGCCCGCGTTCTGCAGCGCCCAGGCGAGCGGCACGACGGGGAAGGTGTGCGCGGTGGCGGGAAAGACGACGAACAGGACACGCATGGAGGCGCTCCTTTCTGGGCGGGTCAGCCCCGGGACGCGAGGAATTCCTTGACGGTGGAGGCGATGTGGTCGAGCATCTCGTCGGTCAGGCCCGGGTAGACGCCGACCCAGAAGGTCTGGGACGTGACGATGTCGCTGTTGGTGAGCTCGCCGGAGATCCGGTGCGGGGTGTCGGAGTAGGCGGGGTGCCGGGTGAGGTTGCCCGCGAAGAGCCGCCGGGTGCCGACGCCGCGGCTCTCCAGGTGCGCGATCAACTCCGGTGCGGTGAAGGGCGCTTGAGGGTCCACGGTGAGGGCGAAGCCGAACCAGCTGGGCTCGCTCCGTTCGGTGGCGCGCGGCAGGATCAGGTGCGGCGCCCCGTCGAGGCTCTCGCGCAGCCGCCGCCAGTTGCGTCGGCGCGCGGCCACGAAGCCGTCCAGCTTGGCGAGTTGGGCGAGGCCGAGCGCCGCCTGGAGGTCGGTCGCCTTCAGGTTGTAGCCCACGTGGGAGAAGATGTACTTGTGGTCGTAGCCCGCGGGCAGGGTGCCCATGCGGTGGCTGAACCGCTTCAGGCAGCGGTCGTTCTCGCCCGGTTCGCACCAGCAGTCCCTGCCCCAGTCCCGCAGTGACTCCACGATGCGGGCGAGCGCCAGGTCGGAGGTGAGGACGCAGCCGCCCTCCCCCATGGCCAGGTGGTGCGCCGGGTAGAAGCTGACCGTGGACAGCGCGCCGAAGGTGCCGGTGAGCCGCCCGTCGTAACGGGCCCCGACCGCGTCGCAGTTGTCCTCGACCAGGTGGAGTCCGTGCGCGTCCGCGAGGTCCGCGATCCCGGCGGCCTCGAAGGGGTTGCCGAGCGCGTGGGCGATGACGACGGCGCGGGTGCGGGGCCCGATGGCGCGGGCGACGCGGTCGGCGGTGGTGTTGTATGTGCCGAGGTCGATGTCCACGAAGACCGGCACGAGGCCGTTCTGCAGGATGGGGTTGACCGTCGTGGGGAACCCCGCGGCGACGGTGATCACCTCGTCGCCGGGGCGCAGCCGCCGGTCCCCGAGCTGCGGCGAGGTCAGCGCGCTCACCGCCAACAGGTTCGCGGAGGAACCGGAGTTGGTCAGATGGGCCTTGCGGCGTTCCATCCGGCGGGCGAAGGCGGACTCGAAGCGGCGCGACGCGGGGCCCGCGGCGATCCTGAGGTCCAGGGCGGCCTCGACCAGGGCGGCGCGGTCGTCGGCGCCGAGCACCGCGCCGGACGGCCAGACCTCGCTGACGCCCGGGTCGAAGGGCTCGCACTCGGCGTCGAGCACCTCCTGGTAGTCGCGTACGGCGTCGAGCACGCGCTGCCTGGCGAGTTCGGCGTTCATCGGGCGCCCGCCGGGTCGAGGGCGTCGGCGGGGCGGCCGGTCCCTGCGGCGTGCCGTGCGCGGTACCAGTCGATGGTGCGGGCGAGGCCCTCCTCGAAGGGGACGCGGGGCCGGTAGCCGAGGCCGCGGAGCTTGCTGTCGTCCACGCAGTAGCGGCGGTCGTGCGCCTTGCGGTCCTCGACGCGGCGCACCGAACTCCAGTCGGCACCGCACGCGTCGAGGAGCATCCCGGTGAGCGCGCGGTTGGTGAGCTGGGTGCCGCCGCCGACGTTGTAGACCTCGCCGGGGGCGCCGCGCTCGATCACGAGCCTGATGGCCCGGCAGTGGTCGCTGACGTGCAGCCAGTCCCGGATGTTCTCGCCGTCCCCGTACAACGGCACGGAGCCGCCCTCAAGAAGAGTCGTCACAAAGCGCGGGATGAGCTTCTCCGGGTGCTGGCGGGTGCCGTAGTTGTTGCTGCACCGGGTGATGCGGACGTCGAGTCCGTGCGTACGGGCGTACGCGAGGGCCATCAGGTCGGCGGACGCCTTGGACGCGGCGTACGGCGAGTTCGGGTCGGGCGGCGACTGCTCGGTCCAGGCCCCCTCGTCGATCGAGCCGTACACCTCGTCCGTGGACACGTGCAGGAAGGTGCGGGCCCCGGCGGCCCGCGCCGCTTCCAGGAGGGTGTGCGTGCCGAGGACGTTGCTGCGCACGAACGCTCCGGAGTCGGCGATCGAGCGGTCGACGTGCGTCTCCGCGGCGAAGTTGACGATCACCGTGCCCGGTTCGACGAGGCCGGCCACGAGCGCGGCGTCGGTGATGTCGCCGTGCACGAACCGCAGCCGCGGGTCGTCCCTGAGCGCGCCGAGGCGGGCCGGGTCGCCCGCGTAGGTCAGCGCGTCGAGGACGGTGACCCGCGCGTCGGCGGGCGAGCCGGGGCCGAGGAGGTCGTGGACGAAGTGCGAGCCGATGAACCCGGCGGCGCCGGTGACGAGGTACGGAACGGTCATGACGTGATGTGCACCTTGCTGTGATCACCCAGCATGAAGCGGTGGGCTGCGGGGCGGCGTGGAGCGGGGGCCACTTCGACGTGGCAGCCGATGAGCGAGGCGTCGATGCGGCGCACACCGGTGATCGAGGAGTCGTTGAGGACGATGGAGAACTCGATCTCGCTGTCCTCGACACGGCAGTTCTCCGCGATGGACGTCGAGGGCCCCACATAGGAGTTGACGATCGACGATCCGGCGCCGATCAGGGCGGGCCCGACGATGCGCGAGCCGCGCACCTCGGCGCCCGGGCCGATCCGCACCCGGCCGATGAGTTCGCTGTCGGCGCTCACCACGCCCTCGACGGACGGTTCGAGCTGTTCGAGCACCTGCCGGTTGGCCTCCAGCATGTCGGCGGCGCTCCCGGTGTCCTTCCAGTAGCCGCTGATCATGGCGGGGCGGACGTCCCTGCCCTCGTCGATCAGCCACTGGATGGCGTCGGTGATCTCCAGCTCGCCGCGTCCGGAAGGGGAGATGGCCCGTACGGCGCGGTGGATGAGCGGGGTGAAGAGATAGACGCCGACGACGGCCAGATCGCTCTTGGGCCGCTCCGGCTTCTCCTCCAGGCCGGTGACGCGGCCCGTCTCCGAGAGCGTCACCACCCCGTACGCGCTGGGGTCCGCCACCCGGGTCAGCAGGATCTGCGCGTCGGGCCGCGCGGCGCGGAAGCCGTCCACGAGCGGGGTGATCCCGCCGAGGATGAAATTGTCCCCGAGGTACATCAGGAAGTCCTCGTCGCCGAGGAACTCCCGGGCGATCAGGACCGCGTGGGCGAGGCCGAGCGGGCTCTCCTGCGGCAGATACGTCACGTCGAGGCCGAAGGCCGAGCCGTCGCCGACGGCCCGCTCGATCTCGGCGGCCGTGTCGCCGACGACGATGCCGACCTCCTTGATCCCGGCGTCCGCAATGGCTTCGAGGCCGTAGTGGAGGACGGGCTTGTTGGCGATGGGCACCAGCTGTTTGGCGGAGGTGTGGGTGATGGGCCGCAGCCGCGTCCCCGCGCCTCCCGCGAGCACGAGTGCTTTCACGATGCTCCTTCCGTACGGGCGGACGCGGTGGACGCGGCGGGCGCGGCGGACGCGGCGGACGCGGTGGACGCGGTGGACGCGGTGGACGCGGTGGACGCGAACGTCGCGGCGGACGCGAACGTCGCGGCGGATACGGCGGACCCGGCGGGCGCGGCGGACGCGGTGGACGCGAAAGGAGCGGCGGGCGCGGTGGACGCGAAAGGAGCGGCGGGCGCGGCGGACGCGAAAGGAGCGGCGGGCGCAGTGGACGCGAAAGTCGCGGCGGGCGCAGTGGACGCGGTGGACGCGGTGGACGCGAACGTCGCGGCGGACGCGGCGGACGCGGCAGTCGCGGTGGATACGGCGGACGCGAAAGTCGCGGCGGACGCGGCAGTCGCGGTGGATACGGCGGACGCGACAGTCGCGGCGGATACGGCGGACGCGGTGGATACGGCGGGCAGGTGGCGCTCCACGATGTCCGCGGCCCGCGCGGGGCCCCCGGCGGCGCGGATCTGCTCGCGCATGGCGCGGGCGCGCTCCTGCGCCACCGGGTCGCCGAGCAGCCCGGCGACCGCGGCGCGCAGCGCGGCCGGGTCGAGCGCGTCGCGGTGCAGCGGGACGCCGATGCCCAGCTCCGCGAGGCGGTCCGCGTTGGCCCGCTGCTCCCCCATCTGCGGGACGGTGACCATGGGCACGGCGCTGCTCAGCGCCTCCAGGACGCTGCCCATGCCGGCGTGGGTGACGAACGCGTCGGCGTGCCGCAGGACCGCCTGTTGGGGCACGTGGGCGTGCGCCTCGATGTGCGGCGGGAGCGGGCCGAGCCCGGCCGGGTCGTGTGCGCCGACGGCCATCACCACGTGCCAGTCGGTTGCGCGCAGCGCATCGACGCAGTCCCGGAAGAATCCCGGCCTGCCGCTCTGCACGGTGCCGAGCGACACGAGGACCACGGGGCGTCCGTCGCCGGGCGGCGTCCAGCCGCCGTCGAGGGTGCGGGGCGCCGCGCAGGGCCCGACGAAGTGGTGGCTGTCGTCGAAGGTGTCCCCCGCGCACTGCAGGGCGCGCGGCAGGAACACCAGGGTCGTGGGGCGCGGCCCCGGCGCCCCGGCCCCGAAGAAGTCCCGTGCCGCGCCCGGCGCGTCGAGGTCCTGGAAGAGGGCGCCCATCTCCCGGAAGACGGCGGCGAGTTCGGGGTCCGCGGGATCGAAGTGCGCGTAGCCCGCCGAGGCCAGCGACCAGTGTTCGTTGACGGCCAGCGTCGGCACGCAGCGGATCGCGGGCACGCCGAGCGCGTCGGCGACGATGCGTCCGGCCCAGCCGAGCACCCCGTCGTAGAGCATCAGGTCGGGCGGTTCCGCGCGGAAGGCGTCGAGCAGCGGGGGCACGATCGTGCGGGTCTCGCGGGTCAGGCCGCGCAGGTTGTGGACGTAGTCGACGGTGGTCAGCCGGTCCGGGTCCGCGGTCGCCGCGAGGGTGGCCCTGGGGTCGGTCAGCGTGGTGTCGTACGGCACCAGGCGGGCGCCCGCGCGCTCGATCTCCGCCCCGTACGCGGCGGGCACGGCGTAGCTCACCCGGTGTCCGCGGGCGACGAGTTCCGCGACCAGGCCCTGGGTGATGTTGACGTGCCCGAATCCGGGGATGTTGAAGAACCCGATGTGTGCCATGACGTGCTCCGTTCAGTACCGCGGGGTGTGGAAGGCGCGCACCGCGAGCGGCCCGAAGACCGCGAGCAGCACCGCGCACCAGCCGAGCGCCGCGGCGACGGGGTGGGCGGTCGGCCAGGCGGCGTCGGGCGGCACGGCCATGGGGTCGCCGAAGAGTCCCCTGGCCGCGGAGACGATCGCGCTCACCGGGTTCCACTCGGCGACCAGGCGCAGGGCGGGCGTCATGCCGTCGGCGGGGACGAAGATGTTGGAGACCATGGTGAGCGGGAACGTCAGCATGCCGATGAGGTCGGTCACCGCGCGGGAGCACACCACGAGGCCCAGCCAGATGCCCAGCCAGCTGAAGGCGTAGCGGGCGGCGACGAGCAGCAGGAAAGCGGCGGCGATGCCGGGTCCCGAGCCGCCGGGGCGCCAGCCGACGAGGAGTCCGCAGCCCGCCATCACGAGGAGGCTGACCGCGCCGCCGATGATCTCGGCGAGCGACTGCCCGAGGGGGACGCCCGCGCGGCTCATCGGCAGCGAGTGGAAGCGGTCGATGACCCCCTTCTCCTTGTCCTCGACGACGACTCCCGCGCTCGCGGAGACACCGAACACCGTCATCTGCGCGAGCATCCCGGGCAGCAGGAAGTCGACGTACGAACTCCCGCCCGGTGCCTGCATGTTGCTGCCGAGCACGTATACGAAGAGCACGGTGAACAGGAGCGGCAGGAGCAGCGCCATCGCGGCGCGCTCGGGGGCGCTGCGCAGATGGCTCAGATAGCGCCGGGTGACGGTCGCGGCGTCGCCCGCGCACCAGCGGAGCCTGACGTACCAGGGTTCGTCCGGGCTGATGGCGAGGGGCGGCACGGCGAGCGGGGCGCGCCGTGCGAGGGCGGTGCGGTTCACCGTGCCGCCTCCTGGGTGCGGCGGGCGTCGCCGAGGAGCCGCAGGAAGACCTCGTCGAGGGTGGGGCGGCGCAGGGCGAGGTCCTCGACCGCGACGCCCGCGGCGGCCAGCTCCCGCAGTGCGGCGGCGAGTACGGCGGTGCCGTGCGCCTCGCCCGTTCCCGCGGCGACGGTCACCCGGCGCAGTTCGGTCCTGACCTCGGCCCGCTGTCCGCCGCCCGCGCGTTCCAACACGGCTGCGGCCAGGTCGAGTTGATGCGCCTCGCGGACCGTCAGGTCGATGTGCTCGGTGCCGAGCGACGCCTTCAGCTCGTCCGGCGAACCGTTCGCGATGACGCGGCCGCCCGCGCCGTCCGGGTTGGCGAGGACGGCGATGCGGTCGGCGAGGTGGTCGGCCTCCTCCAGATACTGCGTGGTGAGCAGCACGGTCGTACCGCCGCGCACCAACTCACGGACGCTGTCCCAGAGTTCGCCCCGGCTCTCCGGGTCGAGTCCCGTGGTCGGCTCGTCGAGGAAGACCACCGCGGGCGACACGATCATGCTGACCGCCAGGTCGAGCCTGCGCCGCATGCCGCCGGAGTAGGTGCGCACGGGGCGCCGCGCGGCGTCCTGGAGCCCGAAGCGTTCGAGCAGTTCGGCGGCGCGTCCGCGCACGGCGGCGCCGCGCATCCGGTACATCCGGGCGAACATCTCCAGGTTGTCCCGGCCGCTGAGGAGCTCGTCGACGGAGGCGTACTGCCCGGTGAGCCCGATGCGGCAGCGCACGGCGGCGGCCTCGTCGACCACGTCGTGCCCGGCGACGCGCGCGCTTCCCGCGTCCGGCCGCGCGAGGGTGGCCAGGATCCGCACCAGCGTGGTCTTGCCGACGCCATTGGGCCCGAGCAGACCGCAGACGGTGCCGGGCGCGACGGACAGATCGACGCCACCCAGCGCGGGCGTGGCACCGAACCGCTTGTGCAGGGCGCTCACTTCGATCATGCCGTCGCTCATGCCGTGGCTCCGGAGGTGAGGCGCACCGGCAGCGTGAGCAGCCCCCGCATGTCGCCGACGGGCCGCCAGTGCTGCGGCTGGCCGGGGTCCGCGAGCGCGAGTCCGGGACAGCGCTCGAGCAGTGCGGTCAACGCCGTACGCACCTGGAGCCTCGCCAGCGGCGCGCCCAGGCAGAAGTGGATGCCGTGGCCGAACGACAGGTGCGGGGCCCGCTCCCTCGCGATGTCGAGGCGCCCCGGCTCCGGGCAGACGTCCGGGTCACGGTTGGCGGCGGCGAGTGAGACGCTGACGATGGCACCGGCCGGGATGACGGCGCCCGCCACCTCGACGTCCTCGCGGGCCACCCGCAGGGTCGTACGCGCCAACGAGGCCTCGTAGCGCAGCAGTTCCTCGACGGCGCCCGGCATGAGGTCCGGTTCGGCGCGCAGTCTGGCGAGCTGCTCGGGGTGGCGCAGCAGGGCGTCGACCGCGTTGCCGATCATGCCGGTGGTCGTCTCGTGCCCGGCGACCAGCAACAGCACGAGCAGGCTGACGAGTTCCTCGTCGCTGAGCCGCTCCTCCTGGTGGTGCGCCGCGATCAGCGCGCTCAGCAGATCGGGCTGCTCCTCCGGCGGTACGTCCCCGCGTACGCCGGGTCGCCGCGCGGCGACCAGCGAGGCGAACCAGAGGCCGAGCCGCCGGGTCCGCTCGCCGGGGCCGCCGCCCGCCGTCCCGGAAACGGTGAGCATCCGCGTGGCCCACGCGATCAGGGCGGCCCTGCTGCGGTGCGGCACACCGACGAGTTCGCTGATCACGAGCACGGGGAGCGGGAAGGCGAAGGCGGCCATGAGGTCGACGGGCGGTTGTCCGGCGCCCGCGTCGAATTCATCGATGAGCTGGTGGGTGATCTCCTCGACGCGCGGGCCGAGTTCGGCGACGCGGCGCGGGGTGAACGCGCCGGAGACGAGCGCGCGCAGCCGCGTGTGGTCCGGCGGATCGCTGTTGACCAGCGGCAGGAAGAAGCTGCCAGGCCCCTGGTCGGGATAGCCCGCCGCGCTCAGGGCAGGCGCCGCGAGCCGGGGCTCCTTGGAAAACCGCGCGTCGAGCAGCACAGCCTTGGCCTCGGCATGCCGCGTGACCAGCCAGTACTCAAGCCCGTGCGGGTTGCGCACCAGGTGGGGCCCAGGGGTGTCCTCTCGTACGCGCTCGTAATAGCCGTGCTGGTCCCCGAAGAAGGCGGGGTGGTCGATAAGGACGGGGGCGGTCATCGACCGGCTCCGGCGGGGGTGGGGGCGGGGCCGGACGTCGCAGCGGCGGGCTGCGGTTCGGCGGCCTGCGGTTCGGCGGCCATCGGCTCCACGGACTCCGGCTCGGCGGACTGCGGCTCCACGGACTCCGGCTCCGCGTCGAGCAGCGACTCGATCACGTCGACCGCCTCGACCGCGCCACCGGACCGCTCGATGTGCCCGCGCATCACTCCGGCCCGCTGCGCGAACCCCGGATCGCCGAGGACCGCATCTGCCGCGGCCCGCAGTGACTTGGCCGATACCTCGTCGCGGTGGAGCAGTACTCCGGCGCCCAGTTCCACGACCCGGTCGGCGTTCGCCCGCTGTTCCGCCATCTGTGGCACCGTCACCATCGGGACGCCGAACGACAGGGCCTCCATCACGCTGCCCATCCCCGCGTGCGTCACGAACAGATCGGCCTCGCGGAGCACGTGCAGCTGGGGCACGTGGCGACGTATCTCCATGTGCGAGGGCACCCCCACGAGGCGGTCCGCGTCCACTTGGCTGCCCACTGCCATCACCACGTCGCACGCGGCATCGGCGAAGGCGTCCACGCACCGCTGGTAGAAGGAGAGGTCTCCGTTGTGGATCGTCCCCAATGAGACGAGGACGAGGGGCCGTTCGGGGTGTGCGCGCCGCCAGTCGCCCTCGGAGGCGCGCCGGGCGAGGCAGGGGCCCACGAAGTGGAAGTCGTCGCCGAAGGTCTCGGCCCGGTACTGGAACGCGCGGGGCACGAACACCAGCGCGGGGCCCTTGTCGGTGCCCGCCATCAGTTCCTGCGGCTGCATCCGGACGCCGACGCGGGCGAGCAGCTTGGCGATGCCCCGGTAGATCCGCATGATCTCGGGGTCCGACACGTCGACGTCGGTGTGCTGCTCCGCCAGCGACCACTCCTCGCCCGCGGCGAACGTGGTGCGGTACGGCAGGGCGGGGATGCCGCGCCGCGCGGCGACGAGCCGGGCGCCCCACCCCGAGGGGTCGTCGTACACGATGAGGTCGGGGCGGTCCTCGGCGCAGAAGCGGTCCAACGGGCCGAGTACGGCGAGGGTTTCGCGCAGCAGGTCGCGCAGCACCCGGACGAGGTCGTCGCTGCCGAAGCGCTCCGCGCGGTCGGCCGGGTCGTCCTTGGCGGGGAGCCCGTCCATCGTCGACTCGTACGGGACGAGCCGTGCGCCCGCCTCCGCCACGGCCTCCGAGAACCGCTCGGTCACGGCGAAGCTCACGCGGTGGCCGCGCGCGACCAGTTCCTCGACGACGCCGAGGGCGGGGTTCACGTGTCCGCTGCCGGGCAGCGAGAAGAAGGCTATGTGTGCCGTGCGTCCGCCGCTCATCGGGCGGCTCCGGCGTGGGTGGTGCCGGGGGCAGCCGGTGCCGGTGCCGGTGCGAGCAGCGACTCGATCACGTCGACCGCCTCGACCGCGCCACCGGACCGCTCGATGTGCCCGCGCATCACCCCGGCCCGCTCCGCGTACCCCGGATCGCCAAGGACCGCATCCGCCGCGGCCCGCAGTGACTTGGCCGATACCTCGTCGCGGTGCAGCAGTACTCCGGCGCCCAGCTCCACGACCCGGTCGGCGTTCGCCCGCTGCTCCGCCATCTGCGGCACCGTCACCATCGGCACACCGAACGACAGAGCCTCCATCACGCTGCCCATCCCCGCGTGCGTCACGAACAGATCGGCCTCACGCAGCACCCGCAGCAGCGGCACGTGGCGCCGCACCTCCACATGCGACGGCACCCCCACGAGCCGGTCCAGATCCACCTGGCCGCCCACCGCCATCACCACGTCGCACGCGGCATCGGCGAAGGCGTCCACGCACTGCTGGAAGAACGCCACGTCGTCGTTGTGGATCGTCCCCAACGACACCATGACCAGGGGGCGTTCGCCCGGTCCGCGGCGCCGCCAGTCGCCGTCGAGCTTCCGCTCGTTCCAGCCGGGGCCCACGAAGTGGAAGTCGTCGGTGAACGTCTCGGCCCGGTACTGGAACTCCTTGGGTATGAACACCAGGGCGGGGCCTCGGTCGTTGGAGGCGAAGAACTCCTGCGTGGAGATGCCCGCGCCGAGCCGCTCCAGCATCACGCCGATGTCGCGGTACAGCTCGTTGAGCCCGGACTGCTCGCCGTCGAAGGACGCGTACTCGCCGTCGGTCGCCAGGGACCAGTGCTCGTTCGTCGCGAGGGTCGGGATGCTGCGGATCGAGGGGATGCCCCAGCTCTCCGCGAGCAGTCGGCCGGTCCAGCCGGACAGGCCGTCGTAGACCAGGAGGTCGGGCCGGTCACCGGCGAAGGCGCGGTCGAGCGCCGGGTGCAGCGCCTCCGTCTCCTGCGTCAGACCGCGCAGCACCTGGACGAAGTCGCCCGTCGTGAAACGGTCGTTGTCCTCCAGCTGGGTCATGGTGGCCCGGAAGCGCTTCATCGTCGTCTCGTACGGAACCAGCATCGCGCCGGCCTTCGCCACCTCGGCGCCCTGGCTCGCCGTCACGGCATAGCTGACGCGGTGCCCGCGCGCCACCAGCTCCTCGACGATTCCCACGGTCGGATTGACATGGCCGGCGCCAGGAATGTTGAAGAAGGCGATATGGGACATCGTTCCACCTGCTGTCTCCGGACGGACGGAATTCAGAACCGCACCGTAGCAAAGGAATTATCGGTACTGGTAGGGCGGTTCGACTGCTCCGTACACCTTTTCCCGCACCCCATCCCGGAGTTGGATATACGACCTCCCACCTGAGTATGAGGTCCTGCCGCGACTCCCACCGGAACGGGGTCCGAGAAACCAGGTGAGCGGCTGAAGAATTCACCATTCGCCGCGGACATCATGAGGGCGGCCACTCGCCTCGGGCGGTGGCTCCGGTGAGCTGTCCCGTTCACCGGTATCTCTTCTGCACAGTGAAGGAGACAGTCGTGCCGATCGCTGACCTGCTCGCCGATGACCTGCTCGACGTGGACGCCCTGACCGAGGACGAGCTCCTCAAGGACGACACGGACAACAACGAGGCGCAGGCCATCCTCTGCTCCTGCTGCTGCTCGTGGTGCGGCTGCTGACGCAGGTCCACAAGCGGGTGCCGCCCGGGTCCCCCCGGGCGGCATTCGCCCCTTCCCATCCAAGATCCGGAGTACGCCATGCCACGTGAAGAAGACTGGGGAATGCCTGGCACCCAGGTACCTCCGACAGGAATTGAGAGACTCCTTCTCGTCGGCACCGGATCTTCCAACGCGAGTTTTCTGCCGCTCTGGGTGAACTGGTTTCAGGTGAGTTACCCGAAGACCGAATTGCGGATTGTTCTCACCCGGTCCGCGCAGCGCTTCGTCACACGCGAAGGACTTTCCGTACTCACCAATCGCGTCGTGTTCGAGGACGCCTGGTCCGAGGAGCCGCAGGCGCGGAAACTCCATGTGGAACTGGCGAACTGGCCCGACGCCGTCGCGGTCTATCCCGCCGGAATGCACTTCATCGCGCGCCTCGCGCTCGGTCTCGCCGACACCCCGGCGGTGATGGCCCTGCAGTGCACCGAGGCCCCCATCGCGCTCGCCGCCGCGCTGCCCCCGGGCGGCTGGGAGAGCGCCGCGATGCGCGGCCACCGTGCCGCCCTCGCCGAGCGCCCGAACGTGGTGATCGCTCCGCCGGTCACCGGCCTGAGCATGACGACCGGCAAGCGCGACGGCAACCAGCCGGTTCAACTGCCGCGCCTCATCGCGAACTTGGAAGAACTGCGCGTCCGGATGGCGAAGCCCGGCGGCGAGGCGAGCGGTGACCGGGGCTAGCCGGGCGCACATCGCGGTCTGCACCGCCGCCGCGCACAGCCACATCAGTCCGCTCCTCGGCGTGGTGGCGGAGCTGGTGCGGCGCGGGCACCGGGTCAGCCATGTCACCACGGAGGAGTTCGCCCCGCTGGTGCGCTCCGCCGGGGCCACGCCCGTCGTCCTGGCCTCCTCGCTGCCCACCGACCCGGCCGACTGGCCGCGCGAGGTGCACCGGCTGCCCCTCCTCTACCTCGACGACGCCCGCGCCACGCTCCCCCTGCTCGCGCGGAGCTTCGCCGACGACCGGCCCGACCTCGTCCTCACCGAGGACCCGGCGGGCGCGGGCAGCGTGCTCGCCGCGAAGTGGCGCATCCCGGTGACCCAGGTGTGGACGTACACGGCGTCGCCCACCCACTGGTCCCTGGCCGAACCGGGCACGCCCGGCGCCAACCCGGTGGCCGCGGAGTTCCTCGCCGGGCTCGACGCGTTCCTCACGGAGCACGGTGTGCGCGGCGGCGCGCGCGCCCATCTGACCGCGCGGCTCGCGGGCGGCCTCGTCCTGACGCCGAGGCTGTTCCAGCCGGGCGGCGCCGAGCTGGGCCCGGAGTTCACCTTCGCGGGCCCGGCTCTCGCGCCGGTCGACGCCCCGCAGGACGGTCCCCCGCCCGAAGGGCCCCCGCTCGCCCTGGTCACCCTCGGCTCCATCGACACCGCGCACCCGGACTTCTTCAGGACCGTGGCCGAGGCGTTCGCCGGTCTGGACTGGCGGGTGGTGATGGCCGTCGGCAGCCGCACGGACCCCGGCGCGCTCGGTCCGCTGCCGGACGGCGTTGAGGCGCACCCGTGGGTCCCGCAGCGGGCCGTCCTCGCCCGGGCGTCGCTCGCCGTCCACCACGGCGGGATGGCGACCGTGATGGAGTGCCTGTACCACGGGGTGCCGTCGCTCGTCGTGCCCCGGCTCCGCGAACAGGCGGGCAACGCCCTGCGGTTGAGGGAACTCGGCCTCGGCGCTGCGCTCCCGCTGCGCGCGGTCTCCCCCGACGCCGTGCGCGCCGCGGTGCTGCGGCTGCACGCCGACGCGGCCGTCCGCGCCCGTGTCGCCTCGGTGCGCGAGGAGATCCGGGGCTTCGGCGGGGCGAGGGCCGCGGCCGACGCGGTGGAACGCGGGCTCGCCCCGTCATGACCACGCTGAACGCACCGGACCTGAACGCCGCGGAGCTGACCGCCGCGAACGCGACCGCCCCGGGCCTGACCACCGCGAACGCGACCGCACCCGCCACGCACGTGCCCGGCGTGACCGCGCCCGACGTGACCGTCGACGTGATCGGCGGCGGCTTCATCGCCCTTCAGGCGCGCCGCCACTTCGGTGCCCGCCCCGACATCCCGTACGCGACGCTCGTGGCGGCCGGTGTCTCCGACACCTCCGAGACCTCGCCGGAGTGCTTCCGCCGCGAGGAGCTCCTGGTCCGGCGCACGGCGCAGCGGTGCCGCGAGCACGGGCGGCTCCTGGTGTTCCTCTCCTCCGCGGCGGGCGGCCTGTACGGCAGGGAGGGCGAGGGCCGTGAGGACGGCGCGCCCGCGCCGTTCTCCGCGTACGGCAGGCACAAGCTCGCCATGGAGCGGCTCGTCGCCGACTCCGGCGCCCGCTGGCTGACGCTGCGCCTGAGCCATCTCGTCGGCACCCAGCAGAACGCCCGGCAGCTGGTGCCCTCGCTGGTGCGCCAGATCAGGTCGGGCGAGGTCGCCGTGCACCGCGGCGCGCGGCGCGACCTCCTCGACGTACGCCACTTCCTCGTCGTGCTCGACCGGCTGCTCGCCCTCGGCGTGCACGGGCGCGTCGTCAACGTCGCCTCGGGGACGGCCGTGCCCGCCGAGCGGCTGGTGGCCGGGGTCGAGGAGCGGCTCGGCTGCCGGGCACGCCGCCGCTTCCACGACGTACCACCGGAAACACTGCGGGTCTCCACCCGCCTGATGTGCTCCCTCGTCCCCGAGTCGAGGGAGTTCGGCCTCGGCCCGGACTACCCCGACGAGCTCCTCGACCGCTATGTCCGCGGCAGGGGGACGAGCGGAGGAGGGGACGCATGACACCCACGCAGCACCTGGCGGACGCGGAACACCGCGTGGACGCCCGGCACTTCATGGACTCACCGCCTGCCACAGGCCCCGGCCCGCGCCCGCGCGCGGACGCCGCCCTGGCCGACCGCCTGGCCCTCTCCGTCCTCGCCCGCGAGGGCTCCGGCGTCCGTACGGCGGACGTCCCCGGCCTGCTCGCCGCGCGCGCCGGGTCCGGCGGCTACCTCGTGGACCGCATCCCGCTGGACGCCCTGTGCGGCTGGTCGTTCGCGCCGGGCACCGGCGACCTCGCGCACCGCAGCGGCCGGTTCTTCTCGGTGGCGGGCCTGCGCGCCGAGGTCGGCGGGGCGGCGCCGCACGCCTGGCGGCAGCCGGTCATCAACCAGCCCGAGGTGGGCATACTCGGGCTGCTCGCCCGGGAGTTCGACGGGGTCCTGCACTTCCTGATGCAGGCCAAGATGGAGCCGGGCAACGCGGGCCTCATCCAGCTCTCGCCGACGGTGCAGGCCACCCGGAGCAACTACACGAAGGTGCACCGGGGCCGCGACGTCGCCTACCTCGGCCACTTCACCGGCCCCGCGCGCGGCCGCGTCCTGGCCGACGTGCTCCAGTCGGAACACGGCTCCTGGTTCTTCCGCAAGACGAACCGCAACATGGTCGTCGAGGTCGACGAGGACGTCCCGGTCCGCGACGGCTACCTCTGGCTGACGCTGGGCCAGCTCGGCGAACTCCTGCGCCACGACGACGTCGTCAACATGGACACCCGCTCCGTCCTCGCCTGCCTGCCGTTCGCCCCGGAGACCGCGTCGGCCCTGCACTGCGACACGGAGGTCCGGTCCTGGTTCACCGAGGAACGCTCCCTGCGCGACGTGCGGGCCGAGCTCACACCGCTCTCCTCGGTGACCGGCTGGCACCGCGACCGCTGGGCCATCTCCCATGAAGAGGGCCGCTACTTCGAGGTCGTGGCCGTCAACGTACGGGCGGAGGGCCGCGAGGTCCCCCAGTGGACCCAGCCCCTGTTCCACCCGCTCGGCACGGGCGTCACCGCCTTCGTCACCCGCCGCTTCGGCGGCGTACGCCATGTCCTCGCCTGCGCGCGCAGGGAGGGCGGCTTCCTCGACACGGTGGAGCTCGGCCCGACGGTCCAGTGCACCCCCGCCAACCACGCCCACCTGCCGCCGGACCGCCGGCCCCCGTTCCTGGCCGACGTGCTGAACGCCCCGCGGTCCGCGGTCCTCTTCGGTACGACGCTCTCCGAGGAGGGCGGCCGGTTCCTGCGGGCCCGCAGCCGGTATCTGATCGTCGAGGCGGACGAGTCCACGGCCCCCACGACACCACCGGACGGCTTCATCTGGGTCACCCCCGGCCAGCTCAACTCCCTCACCCAGCACGGCCATTACGTCAATGTGCAGGCGCGCTCGCTCCTCGCGTCACTCCTGACGACGGAAGAACCACACCTGTCCGCGTAACATCAACGGCACCCGCATATCGGCACAAACTGGGCGAAGGGCGCAGCACCCATGGGCGAACTACTCGCAGGCCTCTTCCGCGTCGTCATGGAGGCCCTCGCCTACTTCCCACCCATCGGCTTCGTGCAGAAGCGCCGCAGGAAACGCCGCCTCGCCCAGCTCGCCCAGCTCGCCCAGGGCAAGGACGTCAGGATCCCGGTCGACCTGAAGGACCCCGAACTCACCGGAAGCACCTGGCAGAACGGCCACCTCCTGCTGGGCGGCAGGACCACCTTCTGGCAGCCCCGCAAGGGCCGCACCAACGCCGTGCCCTTCACCGCACCCGCCCTGGAGATGGCCTCGGCCGACAGCGCGACGGTCGCCTTCCGCTCCCCATCGGGCCGCACGGAACTCCGCGTACACGCCGACGAGGCCCCCGCCGTCCTCCGGGCCCTCGACCCGGACGGCACCTGACCCCGGCCCGGCCCGGACCGCCCCGCCCCGCTCCCGTCAGCGCCCCGCGCGCCGATGCCGGTCGAACCTCACGAGGACATGCACCACCCGCCACCCGCCCGCCCCGAGCCCCAGCACCCCACCGGCCATCTGGAGCCCCTTGCCGACGCGCGGCGACACCTCCCAGACGAGGCCGGGCAGCAGCACGGCAAAGAACACCGCGAGCGCGATGAACGCGGCACTGAACAGCGCGAACATGATCTCGACGGTCATCGCGTCCTTCTCCCAGCGGGACTCACGGCCCATATCCATGAGTCGAGTCTGACACGGGGCGCACGCGGGGCAGGCTGGGAGGACCCTACGCCGGCATCAACGGCGCCACCCGGTCACTCCCGAGCCGATCCCGCAGAGCGGTGTCGGTGATGCCGAGGCCCGGCGTCGGGGCCAGGCAGAGGACGCCGATCTTGCCCATGTGCGCGTTGTTCTGAATGGCGCGTGCGGCCTCGCCGACCGATTCCAGGGGGCGTACGTCGGAGAGCATCGAGGCGACGCGGCCGCGCTGGATGAGGCGGTTCGTCTGCCACTGCTCGTACAGGTTGGCGCCGTGGCTCCCGATGATCTTCTTCAGGCGCATCCACAGATAGCGGTTGTCGAAGGTGTGCTGGTAGCCCGTGCTCGACCCGCAGGTCACGATCGTGCCGCCGCGTCGGGCCGCGAACACCGAGATGCCGAAGGTGTCCCGCCCCACGTGCTCGAACACGATGTTGGGGTCCTCGCCGATCTCCTCGCGGATGATTTTCCCGAGCCGCTTCCCCGACTTGACCGCGACCTCCGGGTCGGCCGATATCTCGCCGATGTCGCGCCGGTCGATCACCAGCTCGCAGCCGAGGTCCCGGGCGATCTGGGCCTTCTTGTCCGAGCCGACGACCCCGACGGGGATGCCGCCGCCGTTGCGCACCATCTGGACGGCGTAGCCGCCCAGGCCACCGGCCGCGCCCCAGATGAGGACGACGTCCCCCTGCCGCATGTTGGCGCCGCGCTCGCTGATCAGCATGCGGTAGGCGGTGCCCGCGCACAGCGGATTGCAGGCGGCTTCCTCCCAGCTGAGATGGGCGGCCTTCGGCAGCAGCTGGCTCGCCCGTACGACCGCGTAGGCGGCGAGGCCGCCGAAGTTGGTCTCGAAGCCCCAGGCCCGCTGCTCGGCGCCCATCATCCCGTCGTTGTGGGTGACGGGATCCTGGTCGTCGACGTGCGCGGTCGCCACGACCACGTGGTCGCCGATCCGCACATTGCGTACGCCGGTGCCCGCGCGCACGACGACACCGGCCGCGTCCGAGCCGATCACATGGAACGGCTGGTCGTGCCGTGCCGCCCAGCCGCCCTGTTTCGCGTAGTGCCGGAGGAAGCCGAAGCTGGGCATCGGCTCGAACTTGGCCGACCACACCGTGTTGTAGTTCAACGCCGACGCCATGACGGCGACGAGCACCTCGTCCGGGGCGAGTTCCGGCATGGGCACGGGGCCGACGCGGATCGTCTTCCGTACGTCCTTGTCCGCGAGGCCGGAGAAGATGTCCACATCCTCGATCCGCAGATGTGCCGCCATGTACTCCGCCGGTACCGGAAGGCCCTTGAGGACATCAGGGGAGGCTCCGGAAAGCACGGCTTCAGCGAGTGCGTCCATGTGCGTCCAATCCCTTCGATTGCTCTTGCTGCGGAATGGGGCTGCCGACGTCCGCGACAGCGGGGCAGGACCGCCCGAGCCGGACCGGGAGCGACAGGAGACCTCGTGAGATGAGGCTCGGCTGCCACGTCAGTTCCTCGGCGTCCACGGCGAGCGAGAGGTCGGGGAAGCGGCTCAGGAGGCGGGTCAGCGCGATGCGGGACTCCGTGCGGGCCATGGCGGCTCCGGGGCAGCGGTGCACCCCGTACCCGAAGGCCAGGTGCCGGTTGTCGGGCCGCGACGGGTCCATGTCGTGGGGGCAGTCGAACCGGCCGGGGTCGCGGTTGGCGGCGGCCGGCGCCACGAGGACGATCTGGCCGCTGTCCACCGTGTGCCCGCCGATGCGGACCGGCGCCGTGGTGAAGCGCGGCGTCGCGACGTTCCCCGAACTCTCGTACCGCAGCGTCTCCTCCAGGAACGCCGGGACCAGGGCCGGGTCGCGGCGCAGTCCGGCGAGCAGACGCGGCTGGTTGAGGAGGATGAGGACGGCGTTGCCGATGAGTCCCGCGACCGTCTCCTGGCTGCCGAGGAGGATCACGTTCACCATGCCGACCAGCTCGCGCCGGTCAAGGCGGTCGCCGTCGTCGGCGGGGCTCATCAGCTCCGAGACGAGATCGCCGCCGCCCTTTCCCGCCCGCTCCTCGCACAGACGGTGGACGTACGCCTCGAAACGCGCGGCGGCCGCGTGCTTCTCGTCGGCGTCGGCGGTGGACACCTGGGTCGCCAACCAGCCCTGGAATTCGGCCCGGTCGGAGGCGCGGATGCCGATGAGTTCACAGATGACCGAGATCGAGAAGGGGTAGGTGTATGCCTGCAGCAGGTCGACCGGTTCCTGACCGGCCATGCCGTCCGTACCGGCCCTGTCGGCCATCCCGTCCAGCAAGGAATCCGCGATCTTCTCCATCCGCGGGGTGAAATCGCGGATCGTTCCGCTGGAGAGTGCCTTCATCGCGATCTTGCGGAGCCGGGTGTGCCGTGGCGGGTCGCAGTAGAGCATGTGGTCGTTGACCGGCGGGTCCAGGCGGAGGACGGTGTTGCCGTTGCTCTCGGCCTGCTCGCCCGGCGGGCCGTACAGGTCCTTGCTGAGGGTGGGATCCGTGAGGACCTCCTTGGCGAGGTCGTATCCGGTGACCAGCCATGCGTTCATGCCGCTGGGAAACTCGACGCGGTGCACGGGGCCCCGCTCGTTCAACTCCCGGTACACGGCATGCGGGTTCTGGAAGAAATCCCCGCTCAAGCGGTGGACAGAGTCTGTAGCCACAACGACCTCCTCTAAGCCGCGAATCTCGTGAAGCCCGACGAACCCTTCGCTACGCGCCGTCCCGTGCGTCACGGCGGAACAGGAAGGTGACCAGAAGCGTCAGCCCCGCCATCGTCGCGGCGGCGGCGAAGGCGGCGGTGATGCCGCTGACCAGGACCTGGTGCGGTGGACCCGGCTCGCCCCTGGAGGCCGCGCCGAACACCGTGGACAGGATCGCGAGGCCGAGCGCGACGCCGGTCTGCTGGATCGTCTGCATCGCGCCGCCCGCCACCCCGGACACGCTCGGCGGCGCGCTGGACATGATGATGACGCTGAGCGGCATCAACGCGAGGCCGGTGCCGCACCCCATCAGGACCGCCGCGACGAACACGAGCGGGAAGTAGTGGGTTTCGGTGGAGAGTCGGGTGAGCAGCACCAGCGCGACGACCATCGACGCCGATCCGGCCATCGTGACCGGCTTCGGGCCGACCCGGCGCAGCAGCAGCGGCACCAGACGGATCAGTACGAACATCAGGACGGCCGTCGGGAGGAACGCGAACCCCGTCGCCAGCGGGCTCATTCCGCGTACGTCCTGCATGTACAGGGACAGGAAGAAAAACATCGACATGCTGGCCATGTAGCCGAAGAAGACATTCGTGTAGGCGGCCGCGCGATTGCGGTCGGCGAACAGGCTCAGCGGCAGCAAGGGCCCCGCCGTCCGCCGCTCGACGGCGAGGAACAGCGCGGTCAGCACCACGCCCGCACCGAGCGACACCCCCGTCGTCACATCGCCCCAGCCCCGTGCGGCGGCGCTGATGAATCCGTACACCAGGGCGGCCACCCCGGCGGTCCCGGTCAGCGCGCCCGGCAGATCGAGGCGGGCCCGCCCGCGCGGCACCTCGGGCAGATACCGCAGGGCCAGCACGACCGCGGGCACGCCCAGCGGGACGTTGATGAACAGCACCGCACGCCAGCCGAGCCACTGCGTCAGCAGACCACCGACGATCAGGCCGACGGCGAACCCGGCACCGGCCATGCCCGAGTACAGCGCCAGCGCCTTCACCCGGGCCTTCGGTTCGACGAATATCGAGGTCAGCAGCGCCAGAGCGTTGGGTCCCGCCAGGGCGGCGCCGACGCCTTGCGCGACGCGCGCCGCGATCAGCCAGCCAGCGGTGGGCGCCAGGCCGCCGACCAGCGAGGCCCCGGTGAACAGGGCCACGCCCACCACGAACATCCTGCGGCGGCCCATGAGGTCGCCGAGCCGTCCGCCCAGCAACAGCAGCCCGCCGAAGACCAGGGTGTACGCGTCGATGACCCAGGACAGACCGGCGGTGCTGAAGTCCAGGTCGGACCGGATGCGCGAGAGCGCGACGTTCATCACCGTGACATCGAGAGTGATCATCAACTGGCAGGCGAGAAGGGTGGTCAGCGCCAGGCCCGGACGAAGTCCGGCCGCATCCCGGACGGATGAGGCAGAGGGCGACGCGGTGACATCAGGCAAGAGAACTCCTCCGGTTTCAACTCACCGAGATGCGGCGCAACTTCCTCGGGGAATCGGCCGGGTAGGCCGCCCGGCCGTGCAGGACGCGACGGTTGTCCATCAGCAGCACCTGTCCGGCCCGCCACCGGTGCGCGTACACGACCTCGGGACGGCTCAGCACCTGGGCGAGACGCTCGAAGAGCTCCAGGCTCCGCTCCTTGCCGTAACCGACCACGGCCGCACCGAAATTGCGGCTCGGATCCGCCGGGAAGTCGACGCCGACGCACAGCGCGTCCGCGCCCGTCACGGGGTCCACCTGGATCGGCGCCACGACCGGATTCCCCCCGGGCCGCTCCGCGTAGAACCCGGACACCCTCGACCAGTACTCGATCTCGATGCCGCGCAGCGTCCCCACCAGGTCGTCCGGTGCCGCCGCGAAGAAGGCCGCGCTGCTCGCGATGAGCGTCTCGCCGCCTTCGTACGGGGCTTCGAGGCACTCCCACCCCATGTAGCTGACCGCGTTGGCGTTCAGGTGCGCGTCCACGTGCATCGGTATCGCGCCGGTCCGGAACTGGGAGTTGTCGGTGTCCGCGCGCTGTTCCTGGATCAGCTGCGTGCCGAACCGGTACGAGGCCGGGTCGCCGAGCGGGGCCATGATGTCCTCCAGGGGCATCTGCTCCGGGCCCTCGGGCTCCATGACGACGAAGCCGTGGCGCTCCAGCTTCTCCAGGTACGGGGACGAGGGCCCCCGGTCGCACCGCGCCGCCGCGGCCAGTTCCCGCATGTCGGTGATCTCATGCATGCGCGTCGTCCCCCTTCAGGACTTCCCGGGCGTAGCTCGCCGCCGCGGGGCCGAACTGCAGCGCGGCGTGCGCGCCCGCCGTGTGCACGTCGCGCCAGAGCCGCTGCAGGACCGAGCCGGTGCTGTGGCCGCCGGAGCCGGACGCGCGCATCAGCCGGTCCACCGCGCCGACGAGCAGATCGGCCGCGAAGGCGCAGTCCCGTTGATTGCGCGCCACGTCCGCGCGGGTCACGGCCCCGGCCGTGTCGATGAACTCTCCGACGCGGTCGAGCAGCAGGTCGGCCGCGTCGATCTCGCCGGAACTGCGCGCGAACACATCGGCGTAGTGGGAGATGACCGGGTCGTATCCGGCCGGGCGCTCGCGGATCCGCGCCCCGGCCAGCCGCTCCCAGCAGCGCACCGCGCCCCGGGCCGCGCCGAGCATCGCCAGGCTGAACATGAACGTGTTCACCGCGAGGAGCGGCACCGCGCGGCCGTCGGGACCGGGCTGCGGGTCGTCGAGTTCCGCGAAGCACGCCAGCGGGAACGTCATCGGTGCCGCGACGAAGGCCCGGTCGACGACCACGGTGTGGCTGCCGGTGGCCCGCATCCCGATGTCGTCCCAGGTCTTCTCGACGCGCACCGCGTCGCAGGGCACGAGGAACACCCGGGCACCGGCCACCGGGTCCGCCGCCGCGCCCGCCACGCGGGCCGCGAGGAGCATCCAGTCGGCGTGCTCCGCCGCCGTCACCGAGGGCCAGGCCCCGGACAGCGTCCAGCCGCCGTCGGCCGGGGCGGCGGTGCCCCTGGGGGTCACTCCGCCCGCGATGAGGGTGCCCGGCCCCTTGGCCCACAGCCGCCGCTGTCCTTCCGGCGGCAGATGGCCCGCCGCGCGGGCCATGAGCGCCGCGAGGACCGCGCACCAGGCGGTCGCCGGGCACTCCGCGCCGATGACGACCGCGGCCCGTTTCAGTTCCAGGAAGGTGCTCTGCGGGTTCCCGTACGGCGGCGGTGCGAAGTGGTTCGTGAATCCGGCGGCGGTCACCGCTTCCATCACGTCGGGGTCCGGGGTGCGCGCGGCCTCGGCCTTGTCGGCGCGCTCCGCGGCGAGCGCGGCGATGTGCCGGGCCCGTTCCCGCAGAGGTGCCGGGTGGGTGGCCGTCATGAGTTCCTCCCCTCCGCGGCCCGTGCCGTACGAGCGAGGATCACGTCCGCCAGCCGCGCGACCGTCACCTGCTCGCCGAAGAGCCGGGCGGCCTCGAATTCCATGTCGAACCGGTCCTCCAGGCGCGAAAGGAGTCTGATCAGGTTCACGGAGTTGACTCCGGCGCCGATCAGGTCCGTGTGGTACTCGTCCGGGCCGAACGGATAGCCCTGCTCGCGCAGTTCGGCGGCGATCGCCTCGGACACCATGGGTTCGTTCACCGAAGTCCCCCCTCGATCTCGTCCCGCACGCGGGACGCGTTCTGTGGCGTGAATACGTCGAAGTGCCCGCCGGTCAGCGCGACCGTGCGCAGCGTCGGCGACCATCGCCGCCAGGCGCCCGGGTCGGGCTCGGCCGGCCGTTGCCCGGCGCGGCATTCGACGACGGGGGTCTCCAAAGAGCGCGGCTGCCAGTCCCGCAGCAGCAGCATGTTCTGCCGGTACACCTCGAACCTGCGGTGCAGTGCCGGATCGCCGCTCACGTCGGCCTCGGTCACGGCCACGCCGCCCGCGTGCCGGAGGTCGCCGACGAATCCGGCGAGGAGGGCCGCGTCGGTGTCGTCGCAGTGCCGTGCGTCGGCGGAGACCGGGGTGTCGACGACGACGACCCGCGTGGGCGGGCGGGGCGCCGACCGTGCCGCCTCGACGGCGAGCGCGCCGCCGAAGGACCAGCCGACGAAGACGCAGGGCACCCCCGGGTCCGTGGTCTGCGCCGCGAGGCGTTCGAGGCAGGCGCCCGCGGCGGCGGTCAGTCCCGTGGTCCGGTCGGGGGGTTCGAAGGGCCGGTCGAGGCCGAGCACGTGGACGTCGAGGTCCCCCGGCAGGCTCTGGATCAGCCCCGAGTAGCAGGCGACACCGCCGCCGACCGGCGGGAAGAAGACCACCCGGCCGCGCGGGCCCGCCACCGTGCGCGGGGCGAAGCTCCACACGGCGGGGCCCTCCGGCCCCCGTGCGGCTCCGCACAGTTGCGCGAGGCCGGTCACGGTCGGGTCCATGAGGAACCGTCCGAGTGAGATGTCGTGTCCGAACCTGCCGCGCAGCAGCGAGAGCAGCCGGATCGCGTCCAGGGAGCTGCCGCCCGACTCCAGGAAACCCTCCGGCCCCGCGGCCCGTCCGAGGATCTCCTTCCAGCACCACTCGACTTCGTGGACGTGGAGTCGGAGGCCGTGGGACACGGGCGGCTGCGCCGGTGCACCGGTCGCGGCTGCGCGCGCCCGAAGCCTGCGCTGATCGACCTTGCCGTTGACGGTCAGCGGGATCTCGTCGACGTCGACGAGCGCGAACGGGACCATGTACGACGGCAGTTCGTCCCGCAGCGCCGCCATGCTCCGCTCCCGCCAGTCGGCCGGCGCGTCGGGCGTCAAGGTCACACAGGCGAGAACGCCCCCGCCCTCCTCCGCGACGCAGGCGGCGCTGGCGCGCACTGGGGCGAGCGCGTCGAGCCGCGACTCGATCTCGCCGAGCTCCACCCGGGCACCGTTGACCTGCACTTGGGCGTCGGCCCTGCCGAGGAACTCGATGACGCCGTCGGGACCGCGACGGCCGCGGTCGCCGGTCCGGTAGACCCAGCCGTACTCGGGATCGTCGGCGAACGCCTCGGCGGTACGGACCGGATCGTTCAGATAGCCGTCGGCGACGCCCGCCCCGCCGATGTGGATCTCGCCGATGTGCCAGTCCGGGCACGTGCGCCCCTGCGCGTCCAGGACGAGCATGGCCTGTCCGGGCAGCGCCTTTCCGTACGGGACGGACCGGCCGGAGCGGTCGGCCTCGGTGATCCGGTGGTGGATCGACCAGATGGAGCCCTCGGTGGCACCGCCGAGGCTGATGACGTCGGCCTCCGGGGACAACTCCCGCAGCGCACCGGCCAAGTGCAGCGGAATCCAGTCCCCGCTGAGCAGGAAGGCACGGAGCGAGGGCAGGGTGCCGCCTTCCTCCGCGAGCAGCGAGGCAAGCGCGGGAGCCGAGTTCCAGACGGTCACCCCATGGGCCATGACCGCCTTCTGCCAGGCCGACGGGGTGCGCGCGGTGTCCTCCGAGAGGACCGTCACCGACGCGCCGACGAGCAGCGGACCGAACAGGTCGTACACCGACAGGTCGAAGCCGATCGACGACACCGCGAGCACGCTGTCCGCGGGGCCGAGGCCGACCATGTCGTTGATCGCGTCGATGGTGTTCAGGACGGCGGCGTGGCGGATCACCACGCCCTTGGGCTCCCCCGTCGACCCCGAGGTGAAGATGACGTACGCGACGTCGGGCGCGCCGCGGTCCGGCGGGAGGCTCCGCGCCCGTGCCGCCGCCGATGCCGGGGCGAGCGGGCGGACCCCGCGGCGCTGCCAGTGACCGGCTTCGCCCGCCTCCGCCGTGGTCACCACGCAGCGCAGCCCCGCTTGACGGGCGATGCGGTCGAGGCGCCCGGACGGCAGCCCGTGGTCCAGCGGGACGAACACACCACCGGCGAGCAACGTGCCGAGGATCGCGACGACTTGGTCACGGCCGCGCGGCAGCTGGACCGCCACGTGATCACCGACGCCGACGCCCGCCGCCACCAGGCGCCCCGCGACGTCCGCGGCGGCGTCGGCCAGCATGCGGTAGGTGAGAGAGCCCTCCTCGTCATGGACCGCGATGGCGTCGGGCACGCGCTCGGCGGTCTCCATGACGCGCCGCTGCAGGGTCATGGGGGCCGCGGAGCGGGTGGCGGCCCGGATGGCGGTGGGCTCAGGGTCCGGTCGCCCGGCCGGTCGGGTCCAACTCGCCTCGTCCGCGGCCAGTTGGGCGACCATGCGGGCGTAGGCGTCGATGAAGTCGGTGACGAACCCTTCGTCGAACGCGTCCGTACGCCAGTCGAAGCCCAGCCGGATCGTGCCGTTGGCGTCCACGCCGACCTGATGGTCCAGGAGGACCTGCGGCACCCTGAGTTGAATGCTGTCCCAGACACGGCGCAGGCCGAGCGCCTCCTCGCGTCCGGTGTCGAGTGCCACCGATGTGAAGGCGAAGGGGTGCCGCAGGCGGCTCCGGTCCGTGCCCGCACCGGCGAGGCGTGCGATGTCGAAGCCGTTGAGCGACGCGTGCAGCAACTGCTCCAGGTAGCGGCCCTGCACTTCCCGCGCGAGCGTGACGACGTCGCGTCCCGCCCGCTCCGGTATCGCCAGCGGAACGGTGTCGCCGTAGTTGCCGATCGCCTGCCCGGCACCGGCCTCGTCCCGCTGGGAGTGGACGAGCGTGAGCGTGTGCGGCCGGTCGCCGCCGACCGCGCCGAGGAGCGCCCCGTACACCGTCAGGAAGACCATCGGCAGGGTCAGGCCGTGCCGCCGCGCACGGGCCGCCAGCGCGCCCGCCGAGGCTTCGTCGATGAGCAGCATGCGGTGCATGACGGACCGGCCGGGCTGCCGCCAGCCGGGGCGCAGCGGCACCTCGGCAGCCTCCGGCAGCCGCGGGGCCACGCCTCGCCAGTAGCGTTCGTCGCGTTCCCGTCGGCGGGCCGTGGTCCGGGGCAGGGCCGGAACCGGATCCGCCGGGGCGGACGTTGGACCCGCCGCCCCGGTCTCGGCCTCGGCCTCGGTGGACACCAGCCCTTCGAGGAAGTCCGCGAGCGACGCCGCGTCCATCAGCCACAGTGCGTAGACCAGATGGAGCCGCGCCCTGCGGGGCGTGCGCACGAGGGTGACCTTCAGCTGCGGCCAGGCGTCGAACTCGAGGCGGTCGGAGCGGAACGCGTCGCGCACCCCGCTGTCGATCGCGGGGAACGTCTCTTCGGTGGCCGCGTGCACGGTCACCGGAACGCTCACGTCGTCGTCGAGCCGCGACAGTGTCAGGTCGTCGCCGACGCGCAGACGCAGGACGGGGTTCTCGCGCACCAGCCGGTCGAGTCGCGCCTGGACGCCGTCCGCGCGGGCCGGGTCCAGGTCACAGGCGACGTAGTACCGTGCTGGGCCGCGCAGTTCGAGTCCGTCCTGGTCGCCGACCAGATACCCGCGCTGGATCGGTCCCAGTGCGTACGGCGGGTGCGCCGCGGACACGGTGGATTCAGTCATGGAGCGCCTCCTGTCCCGCGCGGATCGTCCACAGAAGAACGCGGTGCACTCGCTCGATCACGCCGTCGCCGGAGATGCCCTTCCGGTAGTAGTAGCCGACGACCATCTCCCTGCCGGACATCTGGAGCTCTCCCTGCAGTTGGTAGCGCAGCCCCCGGCCCAGTGCCCGCGGCTGCCAGTCGCCGAGGTCGCGGGCGCGCAGGTCGCGGGGCATGGGGCGCTGGTTGAACAGGACCGTGGACAGCGGGAAGCAGTCCGCGCCGGTCAGCCCCAGATCGGTGACGCGCTGGTCGAACTCCCAGTCGCTGTGGGCCGCGCCGTCGGCCAGCTGGCGTGCGACGGCGGCGATGTCGTGGCGCAGGGATCCGGCACCAGGCGTACGGACGACGAGGGTGGTGGTGAAGTTCCCGACCACGTCGGCCGGGCTGTCCCCGCGGTGCTGCCCCACCACGATGACGGGCGGCCGGTCGACGCCGAAGGTCTCCGCGACGGCCCTCTCGAAGGCGGCAAGGACCACGGTGAACGCGGAGACACCGAGGTCCTCCGCGATCCGGTGCACGGCACGCGTGCACAGGGCGCCGAGGGGTTTCGAGACCAGCTCGCCCTGCGCCGCGTCGCTGCCGGTGGCTTCGGGCAGCCGGAACTGGGTGACGCCGTCCAGCAGTTGCCGCCAGTAGTCGGCGGCCGCGTGGGGCAGCTCCGTACGCGCGGTCGCCACGCAGTAGTCGCGATAGCCGTCCGGGGGCCCGGCGGGTTCGAGTCCTCGTCCGGTCAGGAGTGCGGTCAGCTCACCGGCCAGCACATCGAGGCCGAGGCCGTCCACGAACAAGTGGTGGACGGCCAGCACGACCGAACAGCCGTCGGCGCCCGCCACCAGCACGGCCCGCAGCGGCGGCGGAGCCGTGGGGTCGATCAGCTCGGCCACCAGGGCGCCGCGCTCGGCCTGCAGCCTTGCGCGGAACTCCGCCGAGTCCACGGGGTCGTCGGTGGCCACGGCACGGACCGGGCAGGTCAACTCCCCCGGATCCGTGAAGGTTTGCCGATCTCCGCCAGGGGTGAGCGCCAGGGCGAGTGCGTCGTGGCGCCGGAGCAGCGTGTGCAGCGCCTGCTCGACCTCGGCGGCGGCATGGCGCCGGTCGAACCGGATCTCCCGGGACAGGTTGCACCAGTTCGCGTTGCCGTCGGCCATGCAGACCCACATGTACCCGACCTGCCGGGTCGACAGCGGGTAGGGGGTGCCGGGCCCGGCCGCCCCGCCCGCGGTCTCCCCGTCGGCGACCGGGACCGCGACGTGCTGCCGCTTCTCGATCTCGCGGGCCAGCGCCGCCACATCGCGCAGGGCGAAGCACTCCTGGACGGTCAGCCGGAGCCCGTAGCGCCTCCGTATCTTCGCCACGGCGACAGCCATGTCGAGGGACGAGACGCCTGCTTCGGCGAATCCGGTCGCGTCGTCGCCCTCGCAGCCCAGGGCCGCGCGCAGGACCTGCTCGATCCCCGCGGGCTCCGCGTCGCCCGCCGCCGGGTCCGTGGCGGCGGGGGCGGATGCCAGGAGGTCGGCGGACGCGATCAGCGCGCGCCGGTCCACCTTTCCGCTGCGCAGCATCGGCAGCTGCGCGCGCACGTGCAGTGCGAACCTGGGCAGGTGCTTCTCCCGGCCGATGCGGTGGACGGCGGCACGCAGGCCCTCGGCGGCCGCGTCGTCGTGCGGTGCGGCCGCGAAGTCGTGCGGTGCGGCCGCGACGAAGATCTGGGGGCCTTCCCGGTCGACGACGACGCACTGCCCGACGCCGTCCAACGCCTCGACGGCGTCGATGAATCCGTGGAAGGAGACGCGCCGCCCCGCGAACTTGATGTCGTTGCCGCAGCGGCCGACCAGGACGATGTCGCCGTCGGCGCCGCGGTATCCGAGATCACCGGTCCGCAGCGGTACGGCGAACGGCACGACGTCGTGCGCGCCGGGCGCGTCCCCGGCCGCGGCGCCGAGCACCCCGAGTGCCGGTGCGTCCGCGGTGAGGAGCACCTCGCCGATTCCCTCGCCGTCGGGCTCGTCGATGGTCACCTCGATGCCGGGGCGGACCCTTCCGACCGGTGTCGCCTCTTCCGCGCCGTGCTCGAAGCGCTGTACGTGGCGCCGGTACAGCTGGGCGAGGGTCGCCTCGGTCTGCCCGTACAGGTTCACGATCTCGGCGTTGGGAGCGATCGCGGCCCACTCTTCGACGACACGTCGGCCGAGCGTCTCGCCCGCGAAGAAGACGAGCCGGAGGTCTGTCAACTGGGCGTCGGCAGAACGCAGTTCACCGGCCAGACGCATCGCGATGGACGGCACGAGAAATGCCGTCGTCGGGGCGGAATCGATGAAGTGTCCCGCCAGCGCCGAGAAGTCCAGCTGGGCGTCGACGGGCGGCAGTGACAGCGTTCCTCCCGCGCCGAGCACACCGAGCAGTTCCCGCAGCGACGGGTCGAAGTTGACGCGGGTGACGGCGGCGCACCGGTCGGTCGCGTCGAGTGCGAACTCCTCGCGGAACCAGGCGAGGAAGGAACTCAGGCCCCGGTAGCTCCCGACGACGGCCTTCGGTTCGCCCGTCGACCCGGACGTGGGGATCACATATCCCGCGTCCGCGTCGCGGAAGACCCGTGCCCGCCGGGGGACGTCCGGCAGCGAGTCGACGACGACCTCGCCGGTGCCCGCGTCGAGCACGATCTCGGCCGTTCCCGCGGTCGCGCCGCGGTACTGGTCCACGGGGGTGACATCACTGCTGATGACGACCGCGGGACACGTACGGCGGTCCAGCCACGCGTACTGGTCCCGGCTCAGCCCGGCGTCGACGGGCACCGGCACCGCACCGGCCCGCCAGGCCGCGAGCAGCCCGATCACATACGCGGGCGACAGCGGCCCCATGACCAGCACGCAGGACCTGGCCACGCCGAGCGGGGCGAGCCGCTCCGCCAACGCGCCGACGGCCGACTCGACTTGGGCGTGGGTCAGCTGTCTGCCACACCATTCGACGGCGGTCATCCGGTGGGTGCTCCTACGCCTTCGATGAGCCGTCTGACGGCTTCGTGGTCGGTCTTGCCCACCGGGGTGCGCGGCACCGTGGCCGCGAAGGTGTACTTCTGCGGCAGCTGGTGGGGCAGCATCCGGGCCCCCATCTGCCGCCGGACCGACTCCACCGTGCGGCCGGGACCGGCCACGACCAGCGCGGCGATCTGCTCGCCGCCCTCGCCGTCGGGCACTCCGGCGACCGCGCAGTCGACGACCCCGTCGCAGGCCCGGAGCGCCGTCTCCACCTCAAGGGGTGCGACCTTGTTGCCGGATACGTTGATGAAGCTGGACCTGCGCCCGCGGATGAACCAGCCGTCCGGCTCCTCGACGACGAGGTCGTGCGTCCGCAGCCAGCCGTCCACGAACATCTCGGCCTCCGCCGCCGCGTCGCGGTAGTACCCGCGCGCCAGGGACGGCCCGCGCACCCACAGTTCGCAGATTCCCCCGGGCCCTTCGGACGGGTCGACGGGGTCGAGGCGCCATTCGATCCCCGGCATGGGCAGCCCGATCGAGCCGGGTCCCGCGTCCTTGCCGTCGTAGGTGATGACGCCGATCTCACCGAGGCCGTACCCCTGGCGCAGCGGCAGCCCGAACCGCTCGCGGAACCGCGCCTGGGTGTCGGCGCCGATCGGCGCGCTGCCCGTGAGGGCGAGTCGCAGCGAGCCGAGCTTCGCCCCGTCCACGCCCTCGGCGGCGACCAGCGTCTGGTACATCACGGGAAGCCCGCTGACGACGGTCACCGCGTGCCGCGCGACGAGACCGGCAAGACCACGGGCGGTGAGCTGCCTGCCGCGGGTGAAGACGACCTTCGCCCCGCTCAGCAGGCTGGGCAGCGTCAGGACGTCGATGCCGTGCCCGTGCCAGAGCGGCAGGGCGCACAACACCACGTCGGACGGCCTCAGTTCGCCCTCCTGCGACCAGGACCGTACGCGTTCCATGACCGCGGCCTGGCTCATGACGACGCCCTTGGGCTCCCCGGTCGAGCCGGAGGTGCAGTGCACCACGAAGTCGGTGGGCCGGTAGTCGTGCGGTGCGGGGGCGCCCGCGGGGGCCGTGCCCACCGCCTCGGCCTCGATGGAGCCGCTGCCCGCCGCGCCGTCCCGTATCAGCAGGGACAGGTCGAACTTCGCGGCCAGGCGCGCCAGTTCCTCGGGGGCCGCGTCGCCGTCGAGCAGGACGACGACCAGGCCGAGCTTGGCGGCCGCGAAGTAGGAGGCGACGAAGGTGAACGGATCGTCGACGGCCAGGCCGACGGCGCGGCGGGACGGGCCGTGCCCGCCGAGCGACGCGGCGATGGCGTCGGCCGCCTGGAGCAGTCGGCCACGGGACCGCGCGACGCCGTCGTACCCCACCACCGCCGGTGCGTCCGGGCCGCGTCCCGTGACGGCACGCAACGCCGAGTAGAGCGCGCCCTCTTCGGTTCCGCCGGCCTTGGCCGGGTGGCTGCCGGCCGTCATGAGGCGGCGCCCCTGCCCTGTCCGCCGCCGGTGCCCAGGACGTTGTCGAAGTGCTTGTGCATCGCTTTGGCGCCGAACGTCGCCCGGTGCACCGCCTTGGAGGCCTCGCGGCTGTTCTCCAGGGCCTCCCGCATGGGGGTGACGAGCACCCGCTTGGTCGCCGAGAACGCGATCTCCGGATACCGGCCCATGCGGGCGGCGCGCTGCAGCGCCCGTTCGAGCAGGAACTCCGGTTCGCAGATCTCGTCCACCATGCGCCGGTCCCGTGCCGTGTCGGGGCCGATGGGACGGCACGACATGATGACGTGGCGGGCGACGTCGTGGCCGCAGGCCGTGGAGAGGATGGTGGCGGCCATGGAGGCGCCGATGCCGTGTTCCAGCTCGGGCATCACCAGGTCCGCGCGCGTCGACATGATCTTCCAGTCGAACATCATGGCCAGCTGGAACCCCAGGCCGATGGCGTGCCGGTCGATCGCCGCGACGGTGGGTTTGCGGGTGTTCAGGACCGACAGATAGAGGTCGGTGCACCAGTCGATGGTTTCGTTGATGGCCTCGTCCGTGGCAAGGAGCCGGGCCTCGTTGAAGTTGCCGCCCGCGCTGAAACATCGGTCCTGCCCGCCGAAGACCACGACGGCGTCGACGTCGTCGTCGGCGTCCGCCTTGCCGACGGCCTCCATGAAGAGGTGCGCCATCTCCTTGCCGAACGGATTCGTCGGCTTCTCGTGCGCCAGGGTCAGGACCCGGGTCCGGTCGACATCGGTTACGTCAATCAGTGCCATGGTGCGGTTCCCCGTTCCTCAACAGTGCTCACGGACGTACCTGGAGATCGCGCCCTGCAGGCAGGTGTCCGAGTCGACCGGCTCGTCCGGCGACACGGCCAGCGTGTCCGCGAGTTCGAAGCCGACGCACTCGTAGAACCGTTCGACGTCGACGGTGTGCACGCCGACGCGCCGGGCGATGGCGCCCTCCAGATTGCGGTGCACACCACTGCCGTGGTGGAGCGCCTGCTTGCGCCGCCACGCGATGCGGTCCGGCAGGAGCCGCGTCGCCGCCGCGCGCATATGGCCCTTCTCCCGGTCGCGGTGGCGCATGACGCCGGGATCGGTGTCGAGCGCGGACTGGATCACGGGCGTGTTCCAGTACATGTGGCGCAGCGTGTAGCCGTGCGCCGCGGCCGCGAGGCCCGACAGCTCCCCGGCGAGCGCCGCGTCGGCCAGGCACTGGGCGACCGCCTGCCGCAGATCGGCGACCGGACCCGCGTCGACGCGCAGGCCGGAGTTGATGAAGTCGGCGCCGACGCCGGTCAGTACGGTCCCGCGGGGCAGCCGCCCGCTCCGGTAGACCGCCACGAGGGCGACGCCCCCGGCCACGGCTTCCGCGCCCGGGGCGCCGAGCATGCGGACGGTTTCCGGCAGGGCGCGGAGGATGTCCTCCTCCGTCAGCCCGATGTGGCGCACGGGCATGCCCAGGTGCTCGCCGAGCTCGTCCGCCGTCGCGTATTCGTCGCCCCACGGGGTGCCCAGGGTGGCGAGGTGGTCGAGCATTCCGGCTTCCTTGGCCAGCGCGGCGACCAGACCCGAGTCGACCCCGCCGGAGACGACAGCGGTGACGGGCCGCGGCTCACCGGCGTTGACGATCTGCCGGCGCAGCACCTCGATCTGCCGGTCGCCCGCCTCGACGGCGCTCTCGCCCCGCACGGGCGACGCCTTCCAGCTGTGCGTGACCGTCTCGGTGATCTCCACCGTGCCACCGGCACGGGCGAGGACGACCGTACGGCCGCCACCGATCTTGTGGATCGACCCGCGTGCGGCGCGCAGTCGCCCGGTGCGGTCGTGGTCCGCCGCCGTGCCGGGGACGACGCGGGCGGTGAGGTCGGCGAGGTCGGTCCCGATGAGGAAGCGGTCGGCGCCGGGTTCGCCCCAGCGGTACAGCACCGTGGGGTTCTGCGGGCTGGTGCGGATCACCACCCGGTCGCCGCTCCACTCGATGGTGCCGCAGCTGTCCGCGCCCGCGGGCAGCGGCAGGCCGCGGCCCAGCTCCTCGACGAGGAGGTGGCCGGTCGTGCTCGGTTCTCCGGCCGGGCCGACCCGTGTCACCAGGCCGTCGCGGCGGTTTCGGACGTCCAGCAGGAGCGAAGGAAAGCTGTTCATCTGTCCCCCGAGCTCAGGAAACCGACAGGCGGACGATCTTGCGGGGCTGGCCGGGGAAGGCGGCGCGGCCGTGCACGAGCCGCCGGTTGTCCAGGATCATCACCTGGCCGGGCCGCCATGCGTGGGCGTAGAGCACGCTCGGCCGGTGCAGCACCGCGCTGATCTCCCGGAGCAGTTCGGCGCTTTCCTCCTCGCCGTATCCGACCACCACGGAGTCGTGGGTGCGCGTCGGATCGTCGGCGTCGCTGAAGCCGATGACCAGTCGCTTCCCGCCGGTCTCCGGATCGACCTGGATCGGCGCGAGCCGGGGGTGGTCTCCCTCGGGCCGGTCCTTGTAATAGCCGGATATCCGGTTGCGGTATTCGACGACGATGCCGCTCATCGTCTCGAGGAGTTCGGCCGGGGCGTGCTCGAAGAACGCGTCGGAACTGGCGACCAGGGTTTCCCCGCCCACTTCCGGTGCCGTGACGCAGTGCATTCCGATGTACTTCACCGGCGGCCCCGCGTTGAAGGTCGCGTCGGCGTGCAACGGCATTCCACGGGTGGTGAATTGAACGTTCTCGCTGCCCTCGTCCGGCATGAGGGTGAGCTTGGTGCCGAAGTTGTAGGCGACCGGCTCGCCGAGGCCCCGCATGATGTCGTCGAGGACCAGGTCGTCCGTGTCGCCGGGATCGAGGACGACGAATCCGCAGTCGTCGAGTCTTTCCCGGAATTCATGACGTTCATCAGGCGTGCACCACGCGCGCCGCGCGATGTCTGCCATGTGCAGCGAGTCGGCCACGTCAGCTGCACCGCCATGTCGTCGGGATCGTGCGGCGCGTGGTGCTGGAGTAGAGACTCCCGGCCAGGGAGCCGTCGTCCGCGGACACCTTGACGTTCTTCTCCATGCCCGTGAGCGTGGCGATCTCCGTGCCGAGCTGCCAGACCCCGAGCACCTGGGCGCCGAAGGGCGCGTCCTTGTAGCCGACGGACTGGCCGGAGCGGTTGATCGTGTAGAGCAGTGCGTCCTTGTCGGCCGTGATGGCCGTGCCGTTCTGGTCCCACACGACGCCGTTGACGTCGGCCGTCCCCGCGACCCGGCCGTTGGAGATCGCGTGTCCCTGGGTCCTGGCCGCGCCCGCCGGGGCCGCCAGCTTCCGGCTGCTCCCCGCGCGCCACAGGTGGGCGGAGGTGGCGCTGATCGGGTCGTCCGCGGGGTAGGCGTTGACCAGCACGGTGCCGTCCTGGTCGATGCCGACGGCACTGGTCTGCCCGGTGGTCGGCAGGCCGCCGGTCAGGCGTACGACGGTGCCCGGCGCGGACGCGGGCCACCTGACCGCGACCATGGGGGCCTTGTCCCGGTCGGCCCTGGCGTAGCCCACGATGTCGCCGCTGTCGTTGATCGCCGTGGGGAAGGCGTTCATGGCGCCGTCGAACGACGGCACGGGAAGGGCCTCCAGCTTGCCGTCGCGGGAACGGAAGGGAAGGACGTTGTTGTTGTCGTCGACCGCGTGGCCGACCACGGTGCCGTCGCGGTTGACGCCTTCGACGGTCGGGCGCGAGCCGGGCAGGCTTGCGAGGGTGCCGTAGTCGGTGACCTGGCCGTTCTTCCAGCGGACGGCATGAGGCGCGGTGCCGTAGGTGTGCCCCGCGTAGCCGCCCGCGCTGTCGGCCGATGTGACGATGCCTTCGGTGGCTCCCGCGGGCAGCGGAAGACTGGCCGGCGTGCAGACCGCGGTCGCCGCGGCGGTCGCGACGGGGGACATGAGCAGCGTGGACGCCCCCACCGCGAGCGCCGTCAGGCCCGTCGTGACGTGTCTGGACCACATACCTCGACCAACTCCTTCACGGGTGACTGCTGACCGCCCCACGCTCGCAAAGGCCGCTGACAGCGAACTGATGCCGCCGGACGATCACGCCGCGGCGCCCGTCCACGAGGGCGCCTGCAGGATCTCCACCACGGCGCACGACCAGGTGAATCCGGCCCCGACCCCCGCGAGGAGGCACCGCTGTCCCGGCTCGGCCTTGCCCGACTCCGCGAGGTGGGTGAGGCTCGCGAACTGGTCACCCGCGCCGAGGTGTCCGACCGTTCTGCCCCAGGACCAGGTGGTCGCGTCCCGGTCGAGGTGCCACGGCCGCAGAAAGGTCTGTGTGAGCCTGCGGCGCCCGAAGTGCGGCAGGACGAACCAGTCGATGTCGGAGAGTTCGCAACCGGCCTCGTTGAGCGCGCGCTTGAGCACCTCGGACAGGCCTGCCGTCGACTGCGCGACGATGTAGGAGACGTCCACCTTGTCGATGAACGCCTGCTTGATCACGTCCAGGTCCACGGGCCGCCGGACCTCGAACGGCTCGGCCCCGAACGGGTCGTCGCCCCGGTGCATCTGCTCAAGCTCCGGCCCGGAGACGGTGCACAGGCTGCGGAGTCGCGCGAAGCCCGGGTGGCGGGAGAGGACCAGTGCCGTGCCGACGTCGCCGTACACGGTGCCCGGATCGCTCTGCCAGCGGTCGAAGCCGGGCGGGCAGAACCGGTCGCCCGTGGTGAGCAGGGCCGAGCTGGTGCGCATCCCGCCGGTGAGCATCCCGGCCGCCAGTTCCATGGCCGCCATGCCCCCGTTGGAGAGCTGGCGGACCTCGATGGCGGGGCAGCGGTTGCCGACCGCTTCGCGCTGGATGTAGGAGACCGGGGCCCACAGGTCGTGGCCCTGGTAGTAGACGTCGGCGTGCAGGATCAGGTCGATGTCCAAGGGCACGGTGCCGGAGCGCCGCAGTGCGGTGCGGGCGGCCTTGGCCGCCATCTCGGGGCCCGATTCGCCGTCCGAGACGGCGATGGACTCCATGTCCGTGCGCCGCGCGAGCTTCTCGTCGAAATCACCGCGTACCACGGCGTCCGACACCGCGACCCGACCGGGTATGTGCACGCCGACTCCGGTGATGTACAGGTCGTCGAACCTCATCAGTCCGTATCTCCTCTTTCTGTCGCGCGTCCTTCTGCCGCGAGAACCCCTGAAAGCCCCTGGTGGCTCGTGACCCTAGAGACGGAGCCTGACGCTCCGCTGACTCAGCGGTACATCTCCGCGAGGAGGAAGGCGAGGTCCAGCGACTGGGCGTGGTTCAGGCGCGGATCGCAGGCCGTCTCGTAGCGGTGGTGCAGGTTCTCCGCGAGGACGGCGTTGCCGCCGCCCACGCACTCGGTGACGTCGTCGCCGGTCAACTCGACGTGCACGCCGCCCGGATGGGTGCCAAGGGCCCGGTGCACCTCCACGAAGCCGCGCACCTCGTCGAGGACCGCGGCGAAGTCGCGGGTCTTGTGGCCGCTGGGCGCGGTGGTCGTGTTGCCGTGCATGGGGTCGCTGACCCAGCACACGAGGGCTTCCTCGGCCCGCACCTTCTCGACCAGGGTGGGCAGCACGTCGCGGACCCGGTCGGCCCCCGCGCGCACGACGAACGTCAGACGGCCGGGCTCGCGCCGCGGGTCCAGACGGTCGATGAGGGAGAGCACCGTGTCGGGGGTCGCGCCGGGGCCGAGCTTCACGGCGATGGGGTTGGCGATCCGGGAGAAGTACTCGACGTGCGCGCCGTCCGGATCGCGGGTGCGCTCCCCGATCCACAGGAGATGGCCGCTGGTGGCGTAGGCCCGGCCCGTGTCGGGTTCGGTGCGGGTCAGGGCGGCCTCGTAGTCGAGCAGCAGGCCCTCGTGGCCGACGAAGAACTCGGCGGTGCTCAGCTCCGAGGTGTCGACGCCGCAGGCGCGCATGAACGCGATGCTGCGGTCGATCTCGTCGGCGATCGCCTCATAGCGGGCACCGGCGTCCGACGTCGCGACGAAGCCCCGGTTCCAGGCGTGCACCTGGCTCAGACCGGCGAAGCCGCCCATGGTCAGGGCCCGCACCAGGTTCAGGGTCGTCGCGGAGCTCTCGTACATCCGCTTGAGCCGCCAGGGGGCGGGGCGGCGGGCCTCGGCGGTGAACGCGGTGCCGTTGACGGCGTCGCCGCGGTACGAGGGCAGTTCGACACCGGCACGCCGCTCGACGGGACTGGAGCGCGGTTTGGCGTACTGGCCCGCGAGGCGGCCGATCTTGACGACGGGCAGCGCCGTGGCATGGGTGAGGACCACCGCCATCTGCAGCAGGGTCCTGAGCTTGCCGCGGATCGCGTCGGCGGTCAGACCGTCGAACGTCTCCGCGCAGTCGCCGCCCTGCAGCAGCACGGCATCGCCGCGTGCCACGGCCGCGAGCCGGTCGCGCAGCGCGTCGCATTCGGCGGCGAAGACGAGCGGTGGTGCCGTGCCCAACCAGTCGGTGACCTCGGTGAGTTCACGGGCGTCGGGCCACATCGGCTGCTGTGCCACGGTCCTGGTGCGCCAGGATTCGAGAGGGGAATTCTCCATCGCAAGAGCCTTTCAGCGGGAACCGTTGTGCACGGGCGGGATTCACTCCAGCTGAATCCCGGGCCATGGCCGGGGTCAAGCTCTTTCGAAGTGGTCCGCATACGGGGTGCGGAATTGGTCTGGCCCCGGCGGTCCGGCCGCTGTTTCGCTGAATGCACCGGCGAGCACACTCGCGTATTCGCTTCAACAGCGGCCGATTCACAGGGGGTTCACCATGGAGACGGCACGGCGTATCGGGGTGCGGGTCACCTCCGTCGAGCTACCGCATCACGACCCTTTGGAGCTGTACGAGCGGCTGCGCGGGGTCTGCCGCGACAGGGACGTCTTTCTGCTGGAAAGCGCGGACGGCTCCGGATTCGACGACGGATCGGCCGTCGTGGGGGTGAACTCCCTCGCGGAGATACGGGTGTTCGCGCGGCACGTCGAGATCGACGGGGCGCCCGCGGTGGTGGCGGCGCTGACCCGCACCGCCGAGGAGGCCGGGCTCGCCCCGGCCGGGGACGGGCGACTGCTCCTCGGCGACCGGGAGGCGCTGTGGCGCATGCTCCCGGCGGCCCAGCAGGCGTTCCGCGTGGACACCGACGTCCCCGAAAGCCGGTACGCCTTCGGGTTCCTGGCCTCGCTCGCATACGAGGCCGTGTGGCACATGGAGTCCCTGCCGCGGCGGACCGACGCCGCCGGGGGCCCCGACATCACCCTCACGCTCTTCCGGGACACCGTCTGGTACGACCCCGCTTCCGCGACGGTGCACCGACTCACCGCGGACAGCCCGGACTTCGGGGAGCGCACGGTGGATCCGGGGCGGGTGGCGGAGTTCGTCGCGGACGCCGCGGAGCGGGGCGCCGACGCCGCGTCGGCCGTGCCCGGGGCTCCCGCGCCCGTGTCGGTGCGCGACAGCGTGAGCCGCGAGACGTTCCTCGGCTGGGCCGAGCGCTGCCTGGAGCACATCCGGGTCGGTGACATCTACCAGATCCAGATCGGTCACCGCATCGACGTCCGCACGGAGTTGACCCCCGTCGACCTGTACCGGCGGCTGCGGGCGCGCAACCCCTCGCCGTACATGTATCTGGCGCCGCGCGCCGGTCATCTGCTGGTCGGGGCGAGCCCCGAGCTGTACGTCCGCATCCAGGGCGAGCGGATCGAGATGCGCCCCATCGCGGGCACGGCGCACCGCGGCCCCGACGAGGCGGAGAACGAGCAGCGCGTCAAGGAGATGCAGGAGAGCTCCAAGGAGCGCGCCGAGCACGTGATGCTCGTCGACCTGTGCCGCAACGACATCGGCCGTGTGTGCCGGCCCAGCACCCAGCCGGTCGACCGGCTGATGGCGGTGGAGGCGTTCTCCCACGTCTTCCATCTCGTCTCCACGGTCACCGGACGGCTCGCCGGGGACGCGGGCACCTGGGAGGCGGTGCGTGCCACGTTCCCCGCGGGCACGATGAGCGGCGCGCCCAAGGTGCGCGCGATGGAGATCATCGACGGTCTGGAGCGGGAGCGCCGCGGCAGTTACGCGGGCGCGGTGGGCCTGGTCGACGCGCGCGGGTGGACCGAACTCGCGCTGTGCATCCGGTCCGTCGAGTACGACGGCACCACCTACTCCACGCAGAGCTCGGCGGGCCTGGTCGCGCAGTCCGACCCCGAGTCCGAGTGGCGGGAGACGCTGGCCAAGATGGGCGCCGCGCACTGGGCCCTCACGGGGAAGGAGCTGCAGGCATGACGGACAGGAGAGGCACGGGAGGCGTGAGGGGTGTGCGGGGCATGGGAGACAGGCGCGTCCTGCTGATCGACGCGTACGACAGCTTCGTGCACATCATCGACCAGTACCTGCGCACCCTGGGGGCGCGCACCGAGGTGGTCCGCTCCCTGACCCGCTCCCCCGAGGCCCTTGCCGGGCGGGAGCCGGACGCCGTGGTGCTCGGCCCGGGTCCCGGGCACCCCGCCGACTCCGGCCATGTGGAGCTGGTGCACGAGTTCGCAGGGCGGGTTCCGGTGCTCGGGGTGTGCCTCGGCCATCAGGCCATCGCCCTGGCGTACGGCGGCCGGGTGGAGGTGGCCGACCAGGTGATGCACGGGCGCACCAGCGCCGTACGGCACGACGGGGCGGGCGTGTTCACCGGTCTCGGGCACACCCTGGAGGCCACCCGCTACCACTCCCTGGTCGTCGCCGAACCGCTGCCCGACGTGCTCACCCGCACGGCCGTGGCCGCCGACCACGGGTACGTGATGGGCCTGCGCCACCGTGAACTGCCCTTGGAGGGCGTGCAGTTCCACCCCGAGTCGGTGATGACGTCCGGCGGCCTCGCCATGATGGAGAACTTCCTCAGGACCTCGGGTGAGCGCTCCGCCGCGGGGCGCCTGCCCTGACCGTCCCGAGGATCCGCACCGCCTCGGCCACGCCGGACCGCGGCAGATGGGCGTGGCCGATCACCAGGGCGGGGTCCTCCCCCTCCGGCGGCCGGGTGCGGAAGGCCGCCCCGCCGCGCACCGCCACCGAGGCGCGCAGGGCCCCGGCGACCAGGGCCGCCTCGTCGGTGGCCGGGGGCAGCCTGACGTAGGTGTGCAGCCCGGCCGCGGGCCCGGTCACCGCCGCCCCGGGCAGCTGGCGGCGGACCGCCTCCTCCAGGGCGTGACGCCGGTCGCGGGCCTGGGAGTTGAGGCGGCGCAGATGGCGGTCGAGGAGTCCGCTGCGCAGCAGTTCGGCGAAGGCGAGCTGGGTCAGGGTCTCCGTGCCGAGGTCGTGGCGGGCCCGTTCCCGCAGCAGCCGCCCGAGCAGTTCGGCAGGGGCCGCGACCCAGCCGAGGCGGAGTCCGGGGGCGACCGTCTTGCTGGCCGTGCCCGCGTACAGGACGTGCTCGGGGGCGAGGCGCTGCAGGGCGAGCGGGCGCGGTCCGCGGTCGTACCAGATGCCGCCGTCGTAGTCGTCCTCGACGATCAGTCCGCCGGTGTCCCTGGCCCACCGCACCAGCGCGTCGCGGCGTTCGGGCGCCAGGGTCACGCCCGTCGGGTACTGGTGGGCCGGGGTGACGAGGACGGCGCGCAGGCCGGTGGCGGCGAGCGCCCCGACGTCGAGTCCCGCCCCGTCCACGGGCAGCGGCACGGCCCGGAGCCCGCACTCCCGCACGAACTGGCGCTGTCCCGGGTGGCCCGGGTCCTCCACCCCGATGGCGTCGATGCCGTCCCCGCGCAGGACGCCGCACAGCAGGCTCAGGGTCTGCGAGAACCCGGCCACGGCCGCGATCCGCTCCGGGTCGGCGCGCACACCGCGAACGCGCCCCAGATAGCGGGCGAGTTCGACGCGCAGGCCCGGGTCACCGGCCAGCGGCGGGTAGGCGTGCGCCGAGGAGTCGGCGGACTTCAGGGCGCGTTCGTAGCAGCCGAGCCATTCGCGGCGCGGGAAGGCGGGCAGGTTCCCGCCGCCCGGCCGCAGGTCCCACCGGGCGTCGGTCCGGCGCCCCGCTTCCAGGAGGGTCGGGACGACCGCCTCGGCGGTGAGGTGCTCCACGACCCGGGTGCCCGCGCCCTGGGCCGCCTCCAGATAGCCCTCGGCGACGAGCTGGCCGTACGCCTCCACGACCACGCTGCGGGACACGTCGAGGTCATGGGCGAGCCGACGGCTGGAGGGAAGTCGTGTGCCGGGATGCAGAATTCCTTCCTCGATCTCCCGCTTGATGAAGTTCTGTATCTGCGCGGTGAGGGACGTGCGGGAATCACGGGCGACGTCCACTGCCATATGCAGAGCCATGACGTCTCTCCTTTCAACGCTTCGGTTACGTCAAGCGCATCGGTCGTTTCGAAGTGGACCGCATGGAGCGGGGCCGAGTGGTCTGGCAGGAGTGAAGTGGCGCCCGGACACTGGAATTCGACATTCGCTTCTTCGCCAGGGGGAAATGACGTGACCCGCGAACCGTCGGACCACACATGGGCCGAGCTGCTCGACGCACTGCTCGGCGGGCGTGACCTGTCCGCCCGTGAGACGTCCTGGGCCATGGATCAGGTGATGTCGGGCGACGCGGGCGCGGTGCGGCTCGCGGGACTGCTCATCGCCTTACGGGCCAAGGGAGAGGTCGCGGAGGAGATCGAGGGCCTGGTCGACGCGATGCTCGGGCACGCCGTGCGGATCACGGTGCCGGGCCCGACGCTCGACATCGTCGGGACGGGCGGCGACGGCTCGCGCAGCGTCAACGTCTCGACGATGTCGGCGGTCGTCGCCGCGGGTGCGGGGGCGCGGGTCGTCAAGCACGGCAACCGCTCCGCGTCGTCGGCGTGCGGATCGGCCGACGTCCTGGAGGAGTTGGGGGTGGCGCTGCGCCTCGCGCCGGAGGAGGTCGCGGGGGTCGCCGAGGAGGTCGGCATCACGTTCTGCTTCGCCCCGCTGTTCCATCCGGCCATGCGGCACGCGGCGGGGCCGCGCCGGGAGCTGGGGGTGCGCACCGTCTTCAACGTGCTGGGCCCGCTGGTCAATCCGGCCGCGCCGACGGCGGCCGCGATCGGCGTTGCGGACGCCCGCCTCGCACCGCTGCTCGCGCGGGTGCTCGGGCGCCGCGGGACCGACGGGTTCGTCTTCCGCGGCGACGACGGCCTGGACGAGCTGTCGGTCCACACCACCTCCACGGTCTGGTCGGTGTCGGACGGCCGGGTGCGCCAAGAAGTCCTCGATCCGCGCGAGTTGGGCATCGCCCTCGCGCCCGCTGACGCGCTGCGCGGCGGCGACCGGGCGTACAACGCACGCGTGTGCCACGAGGTCCTCGCCGGAGCGCGCGGCCCGGTGCGGGACGCGGTGCTGCTCTCGGCGGCCGCCGGACTCGCCGCCCTGGAACCCGCGGGCGGCAGGACCGTGGCGGCCCGGCTCGCCGTGGGTCTCGAACGGGCCGCGGAGTCGGTGGACTCGGGCGCGGCGGCCGCCGTCCTCGACCGGTGGGTGTCCGTCACCGGCAAGCGGGCCCTCGCGGAGACCGGCTGACATCACGGGGCGGGCAGGGCGACGGGGCGGACGCGGCCCGCGGCCCGCAGCGCGGCCACGGTGGCGCGCGGGGTGCCGCCGGTGACCAGCGCCTCGCCCACCAGGACCGCGTCGGCGCCGGCCCGCGCGCAGGCCGCCACGTCCCACGGCCCGCGCACCCCCGACTCGGCGACGCGCACCCGGTCGGCGGGCAGCCCGGGGGCGATGCGGCCGAACGTCGTGCGGTCCACCCGCAGGGTGCGCAGGTTCCTGGCGTTCACCCCGATCACCGTGGCACCGACGGCGACGGCCCGCTCCGCCTCCGCCTCGTCGTGCACCTCCACCAGGGGCGTCAGGCCGATCTCCCGCGCCTGGGCGTGCAGTTCGGCCAGCTGGTCCGCGCCGAGCGCCGCGACGATCAGGAGCACGAGGTCGGCGCCGTACGCGCGGGCCTCCCACAGCTGGTAGGGGTCGACGACGAAGTCCTTGCGCAGCACGGGGACGTCCACCCGCTCGCGTACGGCCACCAGGTCCGTCAACGAGCCGCCGAACCGGCGCTGTTCGGTCAGCACACTGACCGCGGCGGCCCCGCCCGCGGCGTAGTCGGCGGCGAGCGCCGCCGGGTCCTCGATGTCGGCGAGCGGCCCGCGCGAGGGGCTGGCCCGCTTCACCTCGGCGATGACGCGGACGTGGTCGCCGCGCCGCAGGAGCGCGGCGCAGTCGCGCGGCACCCCCCTGGCCGCCGCCTCGTCGCGCAGCAGGGACAGCGGGACGCGCGCGGTGCGCCCCGCCAGGTCCTCGCGTACCCCTTCGATGATTCCGTCGAGCGCATTCATCGCTTGAATTCCCTCCGCAGCCGAATCCCGGACGCGATCGAGACCGGACGATAAGCGCTGCGCGGGAGCCCGGACATCTCCTTTAAGCGGCAATCGAAACACCCAAGTCAAACCGGTGACCAGGCGCCATCAGCGGCCTGTCAGTTCGCCGTCAGTCCCTTCGTGAAGAATTCGGGGCGTCCCCTCGAATGGATTCTTCTGGAGGAGAAATGACCAACGCGGTCACCCTCACCGGCGAACAGCGTGCCCGGGTCAAGGAAATCGTCTGCGAGATCCTGGAGATCGATGTCGCGGACGTGTCGGGCACCAGCCTCTTCAAGGAGGACCATGACGCCGACTCGATGAGCGCCATCGAGATCCTCACCGCGCTCGAACTCGCCTTCGGCATCGGGATCGACCAGGCCGAGCTGCTCCGCATGGTCAACCTCGACGGGGTCGTCGCGGTGGTCGAAGAGGGCCTGTCCCGGTAGTCCGGGCCGACCGGGTTCCCGACGGAGGAGAGGCAGTGGCGAACATCCCGACCGGGGAGGACGCGGGCGTGCTCTTCACCGAGAGCACCGCCCACCACGACGCGGGGGTGAAGCCCGACACCATCGGCTTCATCCGGCCGCACGGCACCGGCACCAGGGCCGAGGACGGCAGCGGAACCGGCGCGACCCGCCGGGTCCCGGACTCGCCGCACGGTGCCGGCACCGAGGCCGACGACGACAGCGGGACCGGCGCGACCCGCCGGGCCCCGGGATCGCCGCACGGTACCGGTACCAGGACCGGCGACGACAGCGGGACCGGCGCGACCCGCCAGGTCCCCGACGCGCCGCACGGTACCGGTACCGAGGCCGACGGACGTCCCCGGTGACGGCCGCCCCACCGGCGGGGCCGCGCACGGCGGCCCCGGCGGACGGCGCGCCACGGGTGCTGCTGCTGCACGGCCTGGGCGGCACGGCATCGGTGTGGGACCGCCTCGTGCGACAGGTCGGCGACCGGCTCGCGCTGCGGGACGCGGAGCTGCCCTGGCGCGGCATGGCCGCCACCGACTGGAGCACGCTCGACGACCCGGGCCGCATCCTCGCGGACCTCGCCGACTCCTCGTACGACGCCGTCGTCGCGCACTCGTACGCGGCGGGCCTGCTCCTGGAGGAGTACGCGAGCGGGCGCATCGCACCGCGGCCGACCGTGCTCCTGAGCCCGTTCCACCGCTCCCGTGCCGAGGAGTTCGACTGGGCGGCGATCACCTACCACCTCAACGAGTTCCACCGGGTCTTCGAGGAGGCCCTGGCCGTCGGCGAGGCCGGGCGCTATCCGGAAAGGCACCGGAACTGGCTGGCCCGGCGGCTGCGCGACCAGGTCGGCCCGTACGGCTGGATGCGGTACTTCGAGTGCTATCTGCGCTCCCCCTTCGTCGACCTGGACGCGGTGCGGGCCCCGGTGCTCGTGCTGTCCGGCGAACGCGACGTCGCGACGCCTCCCGAGGAGGGCCGGGCCCTCGCGGCCGGGCTGCCGCTGGCCCGCTTCGAACTGGTCCCGGACTGCGGCCACTTCCCCATGCAGGAGCGCGCCGAGCACGTGGCGCGGCTCCTCGACGGCTTCCTCGCCCCCTTGTCCCCGGGACGCGGGGACCGGTCACCCCACGAAAGGCCCTGATGCCCGTACAGCACTGACATCCCCCTATACGACCAGGGCCGCCACGGCTTCGTGGCGGCCCTGGCTGCCTATGAGCGGCGGCGCTTGCCGCCGAGGAACACGCAGGAGGCTGCGGATGACGGCACGGACCCACCCGGCACGGATGACGGACGTACACGACTCGACCTTGCTCGACGCACCGCTGCGCGCGCTGCGCGCGCAGTTCAGCGAGTGGGGTGCGGACTTCTCCCCGCACGCCCTCGCCCTGGACGCGGATCCCGAGTGGGTCCGGCACTGCTTCGACCTGCCCGCCGTGCGCTATCTGGCGCGCATGGGGATCCCGGCCGCCTACGGCCACGACCCCGAACCGATCGGCGGCCGGCGCTTCCGCGGTGAACTGGCCCTGGAACGCGCGGTCATCATGGAGGAGCTGGCCTGCGCGGACGCGGGGATGCTGATCGCCGCCCCCGGGCCGCTGCTCGCGGGCGTCCTCGTGGAGGTGCTCGCCGACGAGGCGCAGAAGGAGTGGTTCTACGGACGGATGACCGCCGAGCCCCTGTGGACGTGCTTCGCGCTGACCGAACCCGACCACGGTTCGGATGCCGCCGCGATGACCACGTCGCTGACTCCGCGCAAGGAGGGTGAAGGGCTCGAACTGCGGGGCGCCAAACGGTATGTGGGCAATGCGGCGCGGGCCCGGATCGGGGTGGTCTTCGCCCGTACGGGACCGGGGCCGCTCGGCGTGAACGCGGTGCTCACGGCGACGGACGTGCCCGGGTTCCGGGCCGCGGCACTGCCCATGATCGGGCTGCGCGGCGCCCTGATCAGCTCGATCGAACTGGACGGCGTGGCCATCGCCGACGAGCAGGTCCTGGGGCGGCATCTGTCGCCGAGCCGCCGGGGCACCTGGGCGTTCATCCAGACGTTCAACCGGCTGCGGCCCGGCGTGGCCGCGATCGCGCTGGGCGTCGCACGCGCCGCGCACGCGTATGTACGGGACAACCGGCGGCAGTTGAAGGCCGACGAGCGGCACCGTCTCGACCGGCTCGGGCGGCAGGTGCGCGCCTGCCGGGAACTGGTGCACCGGGCCGCCGCCGCGGTCGACCACGACGGGGCGAGCGGGCATCTCCCGTCGGCGGCGAAGGTCCGGGCGGCGCGGCTCGCCGAGGAGGCGACGCTCCAGGCGTGCGCCTTCTTCGGTCCCGGCGCCCGCCTGGAGCACCCGTTCCTCGACAAGCTGGCGCGGGACGCCCGCGCGATGGAGTTCCTGGAAGGCACGAGCAGCATGCAGAAGCTCAATCTCTTCCAGGGCTACCGCTCCCACCGGTTCGACCGGGACCAGCCGTTTCCGGTACCGGCCGCCGACGCGTGACGCCGTCCGCCCGGTGAGTTCGGCCGGGCGCACCGGTGCTCTCGGCCGGGCGCACCGAAGGCCCCCGCCACATGCGCGTGGTGGGGGCCTTCGGCATGTCCGGTGACGTCACCGGACGACCTGCACCTCTTCGTGCCGGGCCGGTACGGCGACCTGGAGGCGGTCTCCGGCGCTGCCGGGCCACCACAGCCTGCCCGCGAGCAGTTGCAGCACCGCCGGCATGATCAGGATGCGGACCACCACGACGTCCAGGATCACGGCCATGCAGAGCCCGAATCCGAGCTGCTTCATCTCCAGGAGGTTGGTGAAGATGAAGCTGACGAAGACCGCCACCATCACCACGGCGCCACCCGTGACGACGCTCGCCGAGCGTCCGATGCCCTCCAGGATCGCTTCCTTCGTGGCCTTGCCCTGCTGCGCCGCCTCCTTGATGCGGCTCACCATGAACACGTTGTAGTCGGTGGACAGGCCGAAGAGGATGACGAACAGGAAGAGGGGGATGCGGGCGACGATGAACCCGTTGGACTCGTAGTCGAGTTGGCCCTGCACCCAGTCCGACTGGAACACCAGGACCAGCAGGCCGAGCGCGCCGAGCGCGGACGCCACGTTCAGGAGGGTGGAGACCAGGGCGACGGGCACGGACCTGAAGGCGACCAGCATCACCAGGAAGCTCAGTGCGAGGACGGCCCCGATGACCCAGGGCAGCGCGTCCATCTGGTGGTCGAGCACGTCCGCGTTGCGCGCCACGTCGCCGGTGACGGCGGTCTCCGCGCCCGGGATCCGGCCCGCGGTCCCCGGCACCAGGTCGTCGCGGACCCGGTCGAGGGCCTGCTGCGCCTTGTCCGAGTCGATGGCGTAGGGAGTCTTGATGCGCAGGGTGCCGGTGGTGCCGTCGTCGGCGATCCTGGTGCGCGGCGCCATGTCGGAGCGGAAGAGGGGGTCACGCTCCGCGCGCTGCTCCAAGTCCCGCAGGGCGGGGCGCAGTTCGCCGCGCTGCTCGGTGTCCGTCCGCACGACGACCAGATAGTCGGCGCCCTGCGAAGGGAACTGCTCCATCATCCGGTCGCGCGCCTTGACCGCGGCGACCTTGGGCAGCGTGCTGACCTCCGTCGAGGACAGCTGCATGCCGAGCGCGGGCAGGGCGAGCCCGGCGATCACGAGGAGACCGGCGACGAGCGCGACGCGCGGGTGGTTCATCGCGGGCCGCAGCAGCCGGGGCCACAGCCGGCCGGGGCCCGACGAGCGGGCGGCGAGGCGGCCGAGCAGCGGGAGCCGGGGCCGCTCCAGGGCGCGGCCGAGCTTGGCGAGCAGTGCGGGCAGCAGGGTCAGCGAGGCGCCGAGGACGATGGCCACGACGGAGATCGAGCTGATCGCCAGCGAGGAGAAGACGACGTCGCCGACGACGAAGAGCGCGGCGAGCGAGACGATGACGGCGCAGCCCGACACCAGCACGGAGCGGCCCGCGGTGGTCACGGCGATGCGCAGGGCGGCCTCGTCGGCCATCCGGCCGCCGGTGCGTGCGTGCTCCTCGCGGACCCGCTTGACGAAGAGCAGCGAGTAGTCGACGCCGACCGCCATGCCCATGAGCAGGATCAGGTTGTTGTTGGCGCCGACGCTCGGGAAGAGGTGCGAGAACAGCTGGGAGAGGCCCATCGCGGCACCGACCGCGGAGAGCGCGAGGAGCACCGGGACTCCGGCGGCGACGATGGCGCCGAAGACGACCATCAGGATGATGAGCGTCAGGGGCAGGGTGATGCGCTCGGCGGTGGCGAGGTCCTCCCCCATCGACTCGGAGACGCCCTGCCCCATGGAGAAGTGTCCGGTCTGCGCCACCTGCACCTGCGGGTGGGCCTTCTGGACGGCCTCCGTGCGGTCGAGGAGCTCCGGGATGTCGTCGGAGATCGCCGCCTCCTCGCCCTTCATGGTGAGCGTGACGAGCAACGCGTCGCCGCTGGGCGCCCGTTCGGGCTTCTTGACCTCGGCGACCGACGGCGCGCCGGTCATCCGCCGCACGGCGTCGGCGGCCGCGGCGCGGGCGGCCTCCTTGTCCAGTGTGGCGCTGCCGGGGGCCGGGGTGATGACGATCTTCTCTTCGAGGGGGTCCAGGATCCCCGCGTCCTGGGCGATGTCCTCGGCCCGGCCCGCCTGGCCGACCCGGTAGTCGACGCTGTCGGCCGCGCGGGTGCCTGCCATCGAACCGAGCGCGAGGCAGAGCACGACGAGCAGCAGCCAGCCTAAGACGGCGCGCCATGGGTGGCGCGCGCTCCACATGGCGATCCGGACGGTGGGCCGGTCCGCTGCCCGCGCCCCGGCATTCTGACGATCCATCAGCCCATACCTCAATCCCTGCTCGGTACCTGTCAGTCAACAGTGACAGGTGTCTTTGAATCCCGTCAACTGTCACTGGGGAGTGTGGCTGAATGGCTCGTTCCGACCCCCCGGACGCCTGGATTCCGCCCGCCGGGCATGCCGGTGGGCCGGAGCGCTTCCGCACTCCGGCCCAGGTCAGGACCGCTCTTTCGTCACTCCTCCACGCGGTGCGCCTCGGCGAGCAACTCCGATACGTACGCGACCTGTCCCGGCCCCGACGACAGATAGCCGGACGCGCCGAGCAGCCGCACCTGCGCCCGGTCGGCACCGGTCAGCTGATCCTGCAGATCGCGCAACTGCGGGCCCGACAGCATGCCGGTCCCGGCCTCGTCGAGCACGGCGCGCACCTCCAGATGGTCGAGCAGCGCCTCGGCCACCGCCGCCTTCACCAACTGCTGCTGCAGCAGCGGATTCCCGTCCCCCACCGTGCGCCCCTGGAGGTGGTCGACGACGTCCTCGCGCAGCCGCTCCGACAGGCCGAGCCGCAGCCAGACGAGGCCGAGGGCGAGCGCCGGATCCGCCGCGGCGGGCCCACGCGCGTGGCGGACCATCACCACGCGGCCGCCCGGCAGCTCGGTCGCAGCCAACTCCTCGACGTCCTGCGGCACTTCGGCGGCGGCGAGCATGCCATGGCCCCGCGGGCCGAGCGGCAGACGCCCGTCGAGCGCCGTCCGCCGCAGCACGGTCAGGGCGGGGGCGAGCCCCTCGTCGCGGGCGGTCCGGTGGATCCGCGTCCACACCCGGGACCCGGCCGGTGCCGTCACCGCGCTCATGACGTCCCGCCCGCGGTCCGGCAGACCCCGAGGTCGCCCGTGAGCGGATCACGGTCCACCAGGACCGGCCGCTCGCCCGCCGCGGACGGACCCGCGAGCTCCGCCCACAGCGCCGTGCACGGGAACCCCTTCGCGGTGGTGCGCACCTCGGCGACCGCGTCCGGCACATCGCGTCCCGGGTCGATGCCGGGGCCCGCGACCAGCGTCACGGGCCCTTCGGCGAGCGAGGGCGCCAACTGCCGGGCGAGCTCGGCCCGTACGTCGTCCGTGGCGACCCCCGGCGTGACCCGGGCCGACGGCCGGATCCCGGGGGCCTCGTCGGCGGCGAGCAGCAGGGCGACGCCCGCGTCGCCCTGCGGCCCGGCACCGGTGTCGTACGGCAGGGACGCCTGGTCGAGCACCAGCACGAGCACCCGGCTCAGGGCGTGCCGTCGCGCATAGGCCCCGGCGAGGCCCAGGGCGCCGAACGGTGCGATGCCGCCCTGCTCGCCGACGGCGAAGGTGAGCGGCCCGTCCGGCCAGACCTCCGACAGATAGGTGGCCGCCGCGTGGCGGCAGTCGAGGTCAGGCGTGGCATGGGCGACGATCACCGCGCCCACCGGCTCGGCCGCGAGCCCGAGGTCCTCGACGAGCCGGCGGGACATCGTGGTGAAGTCGTTGCCCGCGCCGCCCGGCACCAGATCGGGCCGGTACGCGCGCCCGTGGGCCGCGGTCAGATCGGTGAAGTGCCGGGCGGAGAAGGCGTCGTCGATGCGGTGCTCGCCCCGGGGGAACTCCAGGTGCGCCGCCCGCGCCAGACGCAGCGCGGGAGGCGGGGCACCGCCGAGGTCGGGTGCAGGCGTCCGGTACACCGTCAGGCGCTCATCTCGGTGAGCAGGAAGTCGGCGAGGCTGCGCACCGTCTCGAAGTGCCGCATCTCCAGGCTGTCCGTGTCCAGTTCGAGGGAGAGCCGGTCCTCCAGCTCCATGAGCAGCTCGAAGACTCCGCTGGAGTCCAGGCCGACCTGGTCGAAGAGGCGGGCTTCGGCGTCGAGGCCGGACAGGTCCTGGTTCAGGACCTGGGTCAGGGCGGCCTTGATGGCCGTGACGACCTCGTCCCTGCGGGCGTCCTGCGGCGCCTCGGGCGTGGCGGGTGTGACGGCGGTGTCGGACATGGTCGGGGTTCCCTTCCTGGGGTTCGTGTCGTGGGGTGCGTGGGGTGCGTGGGGTGCGTGGGGTGCGTGGGGTTCGGGGTGTCACTCGGCGGTGCGCGGACCGCCGAACGCGGGCTTTCCCGGCAGGCGTTGCAGTCGCAGCAGGTCCTCGGGTCGGTCGCGCTCACGGACCAGGTGGGCGGTGCCGTCCACGACGAGCACCTCCGCGGGGTGGCCGTGGCTGAGGAAGTTCACCGGGGACGCGCTCGGCCCGTAGGCACCGGAGCGCCCGACGCCGATCAGGTCACCTGGCCGGATCTCGGGCAGTGCGACCTTCTTGCCGAGGGTGTCGTTCGGCGTGCACAGCGGTCCCGTGATGTTCCAGTCGCCCGCGACGGGCTCGTCCAGGCGGTTGAGCACCTGGATCGGGAAGTTCCGCTTGACGAACGAGCCGATGCCCACCGCCGCCATGTGGTGGTTGGTGCCGCCGTCGGCGACCGCGAAGTTCTCCCCCATGGAGGTCTTCACATAGCGCACGCGCGTGACGTACGTGCCCGACAGCGCGGTGAGATAGCGGCCGAGCTCCATCACGAGCCGGGTGTCGGGGTGCGCGGCGGCGAACTTGTCGAGCAGCGGATTGATGCGCGCGGCGATGTCGCCGAGGTCCAGGTCGCTCTCGTTGTCGAAGTAGGCGACACCGAGGCCGCCGCCGATGTCGACCATCTCCAGCGGGAAGCCGAGGCTCCCGGAGAGGCGCTGGGCCAGGTCGAGGATGCGCTCGGTGTTCTCGGCGACGGCGCTCTCGCTGAGGATCCGCGTACCCATGTACACCTGCACGCCCATCAGGCGGACATGCCGGTGGCGGGCCGGCAGATCGGTCGCCTGCGCCAACTGGGCCTCGTCGATGCCGAATTGGCGGGGCTTGCCGCCCATCGTGAGCCCGGAGCCCTTGACGGCGAACTCGGGGTTCACGCGCAGCGCCACCGGGGCGACGACCCCGCGCTCGGCGGCCACCTCGTCGATGAGGGCCAGCTCGCCGAACGACTCGCAGATGATCGCGTACACGCCCCCGCCCTCCCCGTCGAGGCAGGCGGCGAGTTCCGCGCGGCTCTTGCCGGGGCCGAGGAAGATGGTGTCCTCGGGCGCGACGCCCGCGGCCCGCGCGGTGGCGAGCTCGGCGAGCGACGAGATCTCGGCGCGGGCGCCGTGCGCGTGCAGCAGGGCGCAGATCGCCGCGTTCGGGTTGGCCTTGAGGGAGAAGAACACCTCCAGGCGCGGGTGCAGTTGCTCGCGCAGGTCCGCCATGCAGTCCCGCAGTACGTCTCCGTCGTAGAGGTAGAGAGGGGTGCCGAACTCCTCGGCGATGTCCGTGACCTTCAGCCCCTGCACCTCGGTCTCAGCAGGCATGAATCGCTCCTTCCGACATGAGCCTGGCGGCGATCGCGTCGTCGAGCGCGGCCAGCTCGGCCACCGAGTCCGCCACCACCAGTCCGTAGAGGCGCCCGTCGAACGGCTCGCCGGGGCGGACGGCGTGCCCGGCGTTGACGGTCGCGAAGTTGTTCACCAACAGGCCGGATCCGCCGGTCTGTTCGAGCAGCAGGCCGCGCAGCAGATCGGCCAGGGCGTCGAAGGACAGCGGGCGGGTGAGGCGCAGCGGGTAGTGGCGTGCCAGGGCGCAGCGGCCGTCGTCGACGAACCGCTCCTGGAGCCGCACCTGGTACGTCGACATGTTGTTCCTGGCATTGATCTCGATCACCGGGTACACACCGCCCTCGGTGTCGAGCAGGGCGTCCACCCCGACCACTCCGGTGTAGCCGTCGCGCGCCAGGCGGGCGCCGATGCCCGCCGCCGCGTCCCGCAGCGGGTCCGACTGGGCCGGGGTGAGCCGCGCCGGCATCCGGTGCCCCTTGTGGACGCCGCCCTCGGTGACGGCCCGCTTCACGAAGTCGAAGTGGACGTCGCCCTCGGGGCCGACCGTGAACTGGTAGTTCAGGTCACCGGAGTGGGGCACCCACTCCTCGACGACGAAGGCGATCCGCTGCTGCCCGGACCGCTCGACGCGCTGGCGGACCATGCGCAGCACGCGCTCGATCCAGCGTTCGTTGTCCAGGACGACGATGCCCTTGCCGGAGACCCCGAAGGCCTCCTTGACCACGGCGCGGCGCCCCTCGGCGAGCAGGCCCCGGGCGTGGTCGAGCGCCTCGGCGAGCTCGTCGAGGCTCTCGCAGGTCCAGCCGCGCGGCTGGCGCAGGCCGAGGCCGTCCGCGACACGACGGCTGTAGATCTTGCTGTTGACGGCCTTGCAGACGTCGGCGCCGGGGCCCGCGAGGGGCAGGCCCGCGCTCCGGGCGAGTTCCTCCTCCACCACGGACACCCCGTGGGGCACCAACGTGGCGCCCTGCCCCGCCAGTTCGCCCAGGGCGGCAAGGAGCGCCGGGTCGGCGAGGGCGTCCTCGGTGACCGTGCGCTGGGTGTCCTGCGCCGCCACGGTGTGCAGGACGGGCAGGTCGAGGCCGAGCCCCTCCAGATACGCGAGGTAGCCGGGGTCCGGCGGGGCCTTCAGGACGACGTGGTCGCCCTTGCCCGCGAGGAGCAGCGCGAACTCGTCCATCCGGTTGACCACGGCACTGCCCGTGGCCGCGGAGAAGCGGGGCAGCGTGTGCTCGCCGCGCGCCCACACCTCCTCGACCTCGAAGTTGCCCAGGAACACGAGGGGGGCCTGGGGGGAACCGGCCACCGCGGTCTTCAGCCTGGGCAGGAAGCCCCTCAGGAATTCGTCCATGTCGTCGACGCCTCTCTCCTGTCTGTCCGGTGTCGGTACGGGAGCGTTCAGTGCTGGAGGATCGTGGCGGCGAAGGTCTGTCCCAGGCCCGCCGAGGTCATCAGGTAGTGGTCGCCGGGCCTGAGCAGGCCGCGCTCCCTGGCCGACTGGTAGTTGATGAACGGGTCCGCGCAGAAGCTGTGGCCGGTGGCGCCGATGTTGTCGAGGAAGATCCGGTCGACGGGGATGCCGAGGTTCTTGGCGGCCACCGTCCAGGAGACCCGGTTCACGTTGTGCGGCAGGACCAGGTCCAGGTCCGCGACGGTGATGCCCGCCTCCTCGGTGGCGGCGAGCACGACCTCCTGGAGGGCGTCCTGGTAGATGCGGGACGCCTCCTTGGCGAGGCCGCTGCCCGACAGGTCGATCAGTCCGTCCGCCCTGCCGTGGATGCGGCTGGCGTAGCCGAGCACACGGTCGCGTCCGCCGCCGGGTGCCAGCAGCACCGCCGCGGTGGCCTCACCCATGATCGAGACGTCGGCGATCCACTGGGAGAAGGGCGTCATGGTCTTCTCGCCCGCGAGGACCAGCGCCAGCGCGTCCGGGTCCCCGTCGGCCGCCAGCAGCAGGCCGGCCACGTCCAGGGCGAGCAGCCCGGTGGCGCAGCCGTGGTCGGCGACCGCGAACGTGCGCGCGCGGCGCAGGCCCAGGCTCTCGCGGACCTCCCGCAGGGGGCGGTCCGGGTAGGGCGCCGTCGTACGGATCCCCTTGGCCTGGATCACATAGCGGACCCGGTCCTCCTGCCCGGCCAGGCCCTCCAGCTTCCCGGCCGCCGCGGTCAGCAGCTCGGCCTCCGACCGGCCGGGGGCCTGGCAGATCCGGTCGAGGCCGTAGAGCCGGGTGAAACGACGGACCTCCTGATCCTTGAGGCCCAGGGATTCCTTGAGCCCGTGCACCGGCACCGTCTCCGGCAGATGACTCGACACCGCCACCACTGAGGTCATGGCCCGGACGCTATTGAGGCGCGCTGACAGCTCACTGATTGGTGCGGGCGATCCGCGATCAGCGCTCCGTCAGAGGGCTGTCAGCCGCGTTGCCCGAGCATGGGCGGGTCCGTATCCATGGGCGCGCCCGGCTCCGCGCCGTGCCTCCATGGCAGCCGAGTCAGGAGGCACCATGACCGCATCCGGGGCAGCCGAACTGCCGCTGTCGGCGGGCCAGGCCGACATCTGGTTCGACGAGAAGCTCTCCGGGGGCAGCCACGCGTACAACACGGCGGGCTATCTCGACATCACCGGCCCGCTCGACCCGGATCTGCTGCGCCTCGCGGCCCGCCGCCTCGTGGACGAGGCGGAGTGCCTGCGCTCCCGGTTCACCGCCGACGAGACGGATCCGCGCCAATACGTCGCACCGCTGGCCGAACTGCCGTACACGACAGTGGACTTCACCGGCGCCGACGCGCCGCGGGAAGCGGCCGCCGACTGGATGCGGGCCGATCTCGCCACCCCCCTCTCCGGCGCCGGCACGCCCGAGGACGCCCCGCTGTTCCGGCTCGCCCTGCTGCGGCTCGCCGAGGACCGCTGGTACTTCTATCTCTGCATCCACCACCTGCTGTGCGACGGCTACAGCCAGGTGGTGTTCTGGCGCAGGCTCGCGGAGCTGTACGACGCCTACGACACCGGCGCGTCGCCCGACGAGGGCCGACTGCCCCCGCTGAGCGCCCTGTTGGACGCCGAGCGCGCGTACACCGGGTCCGACCGCGCCCGGCGGGACGCCGCGTTCTGGGAGTCCCGGTTCGGCCGGGCCCCGGAGCTCGTGACCCTGTCCACCCGCGACCAGAAGCCGGAACAGGCCTTCGTACGGGATGAGTTCAGCCTGTCGCCCGAGGTCTCCGATGCGCTGCGCGCGGCGGCCCAGCGGTCGTCGGTGACCTGGCCCACCGTCGTGATGGCCGCCGTCGCCGCGTACACCCAGCGCCGCACCGGAACGCGGGACGTCCTGCTCACGGTGCCGGTGGCGACGCGGGTCGGCGCGCTGATGCGTGCCGTGCCCGGGATGGTCGCCAACACCCTGCCGCTGCATCTGCCCGTGACCGCGGGCACCAGGACGGGGGACCTGCTGGAGCTGGCGTCCGGGGAGTTCACCCGGATCCTGCGCCACCAGCGGCACCGGGTGAGCCGGATCCGGCAGGCGATGGGGCTGCGCAGCGACGACAAACGCCCCTTCGGACCGCTCGTCAACATCCTGCCCCAGCAGACCCGGATGGCCCTCGGCCCGTGCGAGGTGACGGTCGTCAATCTGTCGACCGGCCTCATCGACGACTTCGAGATCACCGTGGTCGACGCCGTCGACGGCGGCATCACCGTCCACCTCAGCGGCAACGCGGGCCTCTACACCGCGCAGGACGCCGCCGAACACGCCGCCTGCCTGGCCCACTTCGTCGAGGAGTTCGTGACGGCGGACCCCGACACCCCGCTCGGCCGCCTCGACCTCCTGGACGCCCCCGCCCGCGACCGCGTCCTCGCGACCGGCCACGGCTCACAGCCCACCGGCGCGTACGAGGGCGTGGTGGAGCGCGTACGCCGCGTCGCCGGCCTGTACCCGGACGGCGTCGCCGTGCGCGACGACACCGGCAGCACCACGTACACGGACCTGGTGGGCGCCGCCAGCGCACTCGGCCGGACGCTCACCGGCGCCGACCGCGTCGCCGTCCTCGCCGCCCCCGGCACCGGATTCATCACGGCCGTGCTCGCGGTGCTCGGCGCGGGCGGCGCGTACGTCCCCTTCGACGTCAACGCCCCGCAGGCCCGCCTCACTTCACTGCTCCAGGACAGCGGGGCACGCCACCTCGTCGCCGACCCCGCCCATCACGGACTGGCCCGCGAGATCGTCGCCGCCGCCGGATCCACCGCGCAGATACTCGTCCTCGACGGGGCACGGGACGCGGCCGACGACCTGGCCGCCCCGGTCGGCGGGGCCGACGACCTCGCCTACGTCATCTTCACCTCGGGCTCGACCGGCCGCCCCAAGGGCGCGATGGTGCACCGCGCGGGCATGGTCAACCATCTCCTGGCGAAGATCGAGGACCTGGACCTGCGCGAGCACGACACCGTGGTGCAGAACGCGCCGGTGACCTTCGACGTCTCGGTGTGGCAGATGCTCGCGCCGCTGCTCGTCGGCGGCGGCGTGCGGGTCGTGTCGCGCGCCGTGGCCGCCGACCCCGATCTGCTCTTCCCCCTCACCACCGACGAACGGATCACCGTCCTCGAAGTCGTGCCGTCCCTGCTGCGGGCCGCCCTGGACGGCTGGCAGGAGAGCGGCGGCCCGCCCGCACTGCCGCTACTGCGCTCCCTGATGGTCACCGGCGAGGCCCTGCCCGGCGACCTGTGCGTCCGCTGGGCCCACCACCACCCCGCCATCCCGCTGATCAACGCCTATGGCCCCACCGAGTGCTCGGACGACGTCACGCACGCGGTCATCGACGCCCGCTCCCTGCCGACCGGACCCAGCGCCCCGATCGGCCGCGCCGTGCGCGGCACCCGTCTGGTGGTGCTCGACGACGCGCTGCGCCCGGTGCCGCCGGGGACCCCCGGTGAGCTGTACGCGGCGGGCGCCGGGGTGGGCCGCGGCTATCTCGACGACCCGGCCCGCACCGCGCTGGCGTTCCTGCCGGACCCCTACGGGCCGCCCGGCAGCCGCATGTACCGGACCGGCGACCAGGTGGTGCTGCGCGAGGACGGGCAGTTCGAGTTCCTGGAGCGCCGCGACCACCAGGTGAAGGTGCGCGGGCACCGCATCGAACTCGGCGAGATCGAGGCGGCGTTGCGGGGTCTCGACCGGGTCGCGGACGCCGCGGTCGTCGTCCACTCCGACGCGGGCGGCCACAAGCGTCTGGTCGGCTACCCCGTCGCCCGGCCCGGCGCCGCCGCCGACCCCGCGGCGCTGCGCGAGGAACTCGCCCGGCTGCTGCCCGACTACATGGTGCCCGCGCACGTCCACTTCCTGGACGCGCTGCCGCTGACACCGCACGGCAAGGTCGACAGGAAGGCGCTGCCCGTACCGGAGTTCACCGGTCCCGCCGCCGCGGCCGCGCCGCACGGAAGGGCCGAGGAGATCCTGTGCTCCGCGATGGCGGGCGCCCTGGGCCGTGGCTCGGTCGGCAGGGACGACAGCTTCTTCGCGCTGGGCGGCGACTCGATCAGCGCCCTCCAGGTCGTCGGCAGGGCCCGCCGCGCGGGGCTCGGCCTCTCCGCGCGCGACATCTTCGAGCACGCCACCCCCGCCGCGATCGCCGCTGCGGTCGGCGATCCCGCGCCCGACGCCCCGGCGGCGCCCGCCGCGGCCGCCGCGGCCGACGACGGGGTGGGCGAGATCGAACTCCTGCCCGCCGCCGACCAGTTGAGGGAGCAGCTCGGCGCCCTGGACGCGCCGCTGCGCGAGTACAGCCAGCACGTGGCCGTCGAGGTGCCGCCGGACCTCGGCCCGGACCTGCTGACGCGGGCCCTGCAGGCGGTGCTCGACCGGCACGACGCGCTGCGCCTGACCCTGTCCGCGCCGGTGCCCGGACTGTGGAGCCAGAGCGTCGCGCCGCCCGGCGCGGTCGCGGCGTCCGACGTCCTCGACGTGGTGGACGCGAGCCGGGACGAGCGGCCCGTCGCGCGGGTGATCTCCTCGCTCGCGGCCGACGCCCGCGCCGCGCTCGACCCGTGGCGGGGCGCCGTGCTGCGCGCCGTCCTTGCCGACCTCGGCCCCGAGCGCGGCCGCAGGCTCGTCCTGGTCGCGCACCACCTGGTGGCCGACGGGGTCTCCTGGCGCATCGTGGTGCCGGATCTGCGGGCCGCCTGCGCACAGCTCGCGGCGGGCGCCGAACCGGCGCTCGAACCCGTGCCCGGCTCCCTGCGGCGGTGGTCCCGCGAGGTGTCCGCCCACGCGCGGTCCGCGGCCCGCACCGCCGAACTGCCCCTGTGGCTCGATCAGTTGAAGGACGCGGGACCCACGGTGGGCAGCCGCCCCCTGGACCCGGCACAGGACGTGCACGGCACCGCGGGCACCCTGCGCACCGAGCTGCCAGCGCCGCTCACCGAGGCGCTGGTCACCGAGGTGCCCGCACTGCTGAACGCCGAGATCAACGACATCCTGCTCGCGGCGTTCGCCCTGGCGCTCGCCGACTGGCAGCGGCGCCGCGACGGCCGGGGCGATGGCCCCGGGCGTGCCCCGGCGACGGTCGTCGAGGTCGAGGGGCACGGCCGCGAGGACCTGGCCGACGGTGTCGACATCTCCCGTACCGTCGGCTGGTTCACCAGCTCCTTCCCCGTCCGGCTCGCCCACGGCGAGGCCGTGCCCGGCGCCCTGGACGAGGGCGGCCCCGAGGTCGGGGCGGCGGTCAAGCGCGTCAAGGAACAGCTGCGGGCGCTGCCCGACCACGGAGCGGGCTTCGGGCTGCTCCGCCATCTCAACCCCCAGACCCAGCCGCTGCTCGCCCGCTTCGCGCCGCCGCAGTTCGGCTTCAACTACCTGGGCAGGTTCGGTCGTTCGGGCGCCCTGTGGTCCCTCGACGGGGCCGACGCGGTGGTCGGGCTCGGGGCGCACCCCGACACCCCGCTGCGGCATGTCGTCGAGCTGGCGTCGGTGGCCGAGGAGCGGCCGGACGGCACCGTCCTGGTCGCCGAGTGGGTCTGGGCCGCCGGTCTCCTGGACCGGGCCGACGTCGAGAGCCTGGCCGCGGCCTGGGCCCGGGCGCTGGAGGGGATCGTCGTCCACGCCCGCAAGCCCGGCTCCGGCGGACGGACCCCGTCGGACTTCCCGCTGGTGAGCGTCGCGCAGCGGGAGATCGAGGAGTTCGAGCGGTGCGTCGGTCCCGTCGCCGACATCCTGCCCACGTCCGCCCTGCAGCAAGGGCTCCTGTTCTCCGCCCAGCTCGACACCGAGGGCCTCGACCCGTACACCCTGCAGATCGGGGTGGACGTCGAGGGCCCGCTGGACACCGGGCTGCTGCGGGCGAGCGCGGCCCAACTGCTGCGCAGGCACAGCAGCCTGCGCACCGCGTTCCCCCGGCGCTCCGGCGGTGATCCGCTCCAGGTCGTCGCCGTCTCCGCGGAGGCCGACTGGACGGTCACGGACCTGAGCGGCCTGCCCGACCAGGCACGCGAGGCCGCCCTGGAAGAGGCGACGCAGGAGGAGTGGACGCGCCGCTTCGACCTGACACGGCCGCCGCTGGTGCGCTTCCGGATCGTCCGGCTCGGCGAGAGCCGCCACCGTCTGCTGTGGAGCGTGCACCACTCCCTCGTCGACGGCTGGTCGATGGCGGTGTTCGCACAGGAACTGTTCACCCTGTACGCGCACGGAGCGGACCCGGCAGCGCTGGCCGGGCCGCCCGCGTACCGCGACTACGCGGCCTGGCTGCTGGGCCGCGACGAGGAGGCGGCCCGCCTCGCCTGGAAGGCGGCACTCGACGGCGTCGAGGAGCCGACGCGCCTGGTGCGGAAGACCCTTCAGGACACCGCGGCGCTCCCCGGCGAGCTGATCGTGGACCTGGACGAGGACCTCACCGCCCGGCTCACCGCATCGGCCGCGCGGCACGGCGTCACGCTCAGCATGCTGATGCAGGGCGCCTGGGCGCTGCTGCTCGGGCAGCTCACCGGTCAGCGCGACGTGCTGTTCGGAGCGGTCGCGTCGGGGCGGCCCGCCGATCTGCCGGGCGTCGAGTCGATGGTGGGCTCCTTCCTCAGCACCCTTCCGGTACGGGCCCGTCTCGCGCCCGGCAGCACCTTCCACGACGTCGTCACCGACCTGCGCACCCAGCAGGCCGCCCTCGCCGAGCACCGGCATCTGGGCCTGGCCGAGGTGCAGCAGCTCGCCGGTCTCGGCGACCTCTTCGACACCGTGATGAGCTACAACAACTACCCGATGGCGGACGTGTCCAGCCTGGCGGGCACGGTGCCGGGACTGCGCTTCCCGTACGCGCACGCCCGGGTCGTGGCGGAGTATCCGCTCGCCCTGTCCTGCTATCCGGGGAAGCGGCTGCGCCTGCACACCCAGTACGCGCCCGGCGCCTTCGACCACGCGCGGGCGAGCGCGGTGACGGACCGTCTCATCCGGCTGCTGCGCGCGGTCGTGGCACAGCCGAACGCGCCGCTCGCCGCCCTGGAATCGCTGTCCGACGAGGAGCGGGCGACGCTGCTCGGCGACTGGGCGGGCAGCATCACCGCCACCCCGTCGGCGGTGGTGACGGACGTCGTCGAACAGTGGGCGGCCGATACGCCCGACGCCGTCGCCGTCGTCGCCGCGGACACCGAACTGTCGTACCGCGAGCTGAACAGCCGGGCCAACCGGCTTGCCCGGCTGCTCCTGGCGCGCGGCGTCGGCCCCGAGCAGTCCGTGGCCCTCGCGCTGCCGCGCTCGGCCGACCACCTCGTCGCCGTCCTCGGCGTCCTCAAGGCAGGCTGCGCCTTCCTCCCGGTCGACACCGCCTACCCGGCGGAGCGCATCACGCACATGCTCGACGACACCCGGCCCGCGGTGCTGCTCACCACGGACGAGCTGGGGCGCCGGATGCCGGACACCGGGACTCCGCTGCTCGCGCTCGACAGCGAGCCGGTCCTCGCCGATCTCGCGGGCCACGCGGACAGCGATGTCGACGCGGCCGAGCGCGGGGCGCCGCTGCTGCCCGGGGACGCGGCGTACATCATCTACACGTCCGGATCGACCGGGCTGCCCAAGGGAGTTCAGGTCGACCACGCCGGATTCGCCGCGATGCTGGCGAGCCTGACCGAGCGGTTCGGCCTCGACAGCTCGGTGCGGGTGCTGCAGTTCGCGTCGTACAGCTTCGACGCGTCCGTGTGGGAGTGGGGGCTCGCCCTGCACAACGGCGGGGCGGTGGTCGTCGCCGACGAGGAGGCCCGGGCCGGCGGACACCCGCTGGCGGAGCTGATCCGTGGCGCCGGGGTCACGCTCGCCGGGCTGCCGCCCGTGGTGATGGGCGCGCTGCCCGAGGACGCCGTGCTGCCCGCGGGCCTCACGGTCGCGGTGGCGGGCGAGGCGTGCCCGCCCGAGGTGACCGCGCGCTGGGCGGGCCGGGTGCGGCTGTTCAACGGATACGGCCCGACCGAAGCCGTCGTGGCCTCCACGGTGGGCGGTCCGCTGGACTCCGTGGCGCGCCCGCCGATCGGCCGGCCCACCGCCGCGCACCGGTGCTACGTCCTGGACGGGGCGCTGCGCCCCGCCCCGGCGGGCGTCACCGGGGAGTTGTACGTGGCGGGCGGTCTCGCCCGCGGCTATCTGCACCGCCCCGGGCTCACGGCGTCCCGGTTCGTCGCCGACCCGTTCGGCGCCCCCGGCGCCCGGATGTACCGGACCGGCGACCTGGCGCGCTGGCTGCCCGACGGCCAGCTCGACTATGCGGGCCGCCACGACGACCAGGTGCAGCTGCGCGGCTACCGCATCGAACTCGGCGAGATCGAGGCGGCCGTGGCCGCGCACCCGGCGATCTCGGCGGCCGTGGTGACGGTCCACGAGGACACGGCGGGGCACCGGCACCTCGTCGCGTACGCGACGGCCGACGGTGCCGCGCCGGACACCGGCCGCCTCACCGACGCCGTGCGGACGCACGCCCGGTCGGCGCTGCCGCAGCACATGGTGCCCGCCGCGTTCGTCGTCCTCGACGCGTTCCCCGTGACGGCGCAGGGCAAGGTCGACCGCAAGGCGCTGCCCGCCCCCGACTTCTCCCGCACGGCGGGCGACCGGGCCCCGCGGACCCCCGCGGAGGAGATCCTGTGCGCCCTGTTCGCGGAGGTCCTCGGGCTGCCCGAAGTCGGCGTCGACGACGACTTCTTCACGCTGGGCGGGCATTCGCTGCTGGCCACCAAGGTGGTGGCGAAGGCGCGCTCCGCGCTCGGCGTGGAGCTGCCGATCCGGGCGCTGTTCGAGTCCCGCACGGTGGCAGGCCTGGCCCGGCAGGCGGCGAGCGCGTCGGCGGCGAGGCCCGCGCTGCGCGCCGGGGACGACACCGGTGCGGAGGTCTCCGCCCTGTCGTACGCCCAGCGCCGCCTGTGGTTCGCCAACCGCCTCGAACAGGACGGCCGCGGCACCTACAACGTGCCGTTCGCCCTGCGCCTGACCGGTGCGCTGGACGTCGGCGCGCTGCGCGGCGCGCTGGCCGACGTGGTGACGCGGCACCAGGTGCTGCGCTCGGTCTTCCCCGCCGCCGACGGCACTCCGGTCCAGCGGGTGCTGCCCGGCGGGGAAGGGCCGCGGTTCGCGACGCGCCGGGTGGCGGAGCGGGACCTCGCCGCCGCGCTGGCCGACGAGGCGGAGGAGAACTTCGACCTGACGGCCGAAACCCCGCTGCGGGCCCGCCTGTTCGAGCTCGGCGAGCCCGGTCCCGACGGCACGGCGGTGCTGCTGCTCGTCTTCCACCACATCGCCTTCGACGGCTGGTCCATCGCCCCGCTGGTGAGCGATCTGGCGCTGGCCTACCGGGCGCGGTGCGCGGGCGATGAGCCCCGGTTCGCGCCGCTCCCCGTGCAGTACGCCGACTACGCGCGCTGGCAGCACGAACTCCTTGGCTCCGCGGACGACCCGGACAGCGAGCTGACGCGCCAACTCGCCCACTGGACCGAGGCGTTGGCCGGGGCACCGGAGGAGATCGGGCTGCCGCGCGACTTCGCGAGGCCCTCGGTGGGCAGCCACGCGGGCGACAGCGTCGGGTTCCGGGTGTCCGAGGACCTCGCGGACGCGCTCGACGGGCTCGCGCGGGAGTGCGGGGCCACGCTGTTCATGGTGCTGCAGGCGGCGTTCGCCACGCTGCTCGGCGGGCTCGGCGCGGGCCGGGACATTCCGCTGGGCACACCGATCGCGGGCCGCACCGAGGACGGGCTCGACGATCTGATCGGCACGTTCATCAACACGGCCGTGCTGCGCACCGATCTCTCCGGCGATCCCTCCTTCGCCGAACTCGTGGGCCGCGTACGGGAGGTGAACCTCGCCGCGTACGCCCACCAGGACGTGCCGTTCGAGCTGGTCGTCGACGCCGTCGGGCCCACCCGTTCACTGGCGCGGCATCCGCTGTTCCAGGTGATGCTCGTCCTGCAGAACACGCAGGAGGCGCCCGACGTGGAGCTGCCTTCCCTCACGGTGCGCGGCGAGCCGGTGCCCCAGCGTCTGACCAAGTTCGACCTGCGGTTGCAGTTCGACCAGCAGGACGGCTTGCGGGGCGTCCTCGAATACGCCACCGAACTGTTCACCCGCACCACGGCCGAGAGTCTCGTCGAGCGGCTGCTGCGCGTCCTGCGCACCGCAGCGGCGGACGCGGACATCCGGCTCTCGGACATCGATCTTCTGAGCGCAAAGGAGCGGCAGCAGGTGCTGACCGACTGGAATCCCACGGACCGAGAGACGGTACGAGGCTGCTGGCCCGAGCTCTTCGCGGCGGCCGCCGAGCGCACCCCGGACGCCGAGGCGGTGGCGGCGGACGGTGTCTCCTGGACCTACGGCGCCTTCGCCGCGCGGACGAACCGTCTCGCCCATCGCCTGAGGGCACTCGGCGCAGGACCCGAGCGGGTCGTCGGCGTCGCCCTGCCTCCCTCGCCCGAGCTCGCCGAGGCCGTCGTCGGCGTCCTGGCGTCCGGCGCCGCCTGCGCCCTGATCTCCCCCGGCCTGCCGGTCGGCCAGATCGAGACGCTCGTCGCGCAGGCCGCGCCGGTCTGCCTGGTGACCACCCGCGCCGGGGCCGCACGGCTGCCCGCGGGCGTGCCGCGCGTCGTCCTCGACGACCCCGGGCAGCGGGCCGCGCTCGACGCCCTGGACGGCACGCGGCCCGGGGCGGCGCACGACCCGCTGCACCCGGCCCTGGTGGCCTACACGGCGGACGCGGACGGCCGCCTCCTCGGCACGGTGATCGAGCACGGGGCACTCGCGGCCCGCACCTCCCGCGTGTCCGACGCACGGGACGGGGAGAGCGGCGCCGGGCCGCTGACGCCCGAAGGTCTGGCGAGCGGTCTGTTCGCGCCGCTGCTCGCGGGCGGATCCTTCCGCCCCTCGGCGGCGGCCGACGACGCCGGGGACACGGCCGACGCGGTGGCGCAGCTGTTCGCCGCCCACCGCCCCGGCAGCACCGTGCGGGCGTACGTCCTGGACGAGGCGCTGCGCCCGGTTCCGCCCGGCGGGATCGGTGAACTGTACGTGGGCGGCGGCGAGTTGGCCCGCGGCTATCTGGCGAGGCCCGGTCATACGGCGGAGCGGTTCGTGGCCGATCCGTTCACCGCCGGTGCCCGGATGCTGCGTACCGGCACCGCGGCCCGCTGGACGCCGGACGGGCGCCTCGCCCCCGCCGAGCCCGTGGCCACGCGCGCGGAGGCCGGGGCGGGCGACGCCTCCGCAGAATCGGAGGCATCGGAGGCGTCCGCCGCGCCGGGCGGTGTCGCGCCGCGCACCCGGTTCGAGGAGGTCCTCCTCGGCGTCGTCCGCGAGGTGCTCGGCAGGACAGACCTCGGGGTCGAGGAGAACTTCTTCGCCACCGGCATGAACAGCATCCGCTCGATGCACGTCGTGAGCCGGTCGGGCAAGGCAGGTCTGGAGGTCACCATCGCCGATGTGTTCGCCCACCAGAGCGTGGCCGCCCTGGCCGCCGAGGTGGAGCGCAGGCAGGCACCGGCCCGTCAGGCGCCGCCGCGCGGCTCCGTGATCGACGACGTCTTCGCGCAGCTCGGGCAGGGCGACGAGGACCCGTTCGCCACCGTGGTGCGGCTCAAGCCGGGCGGCTCACGGCCTCCCCTGTTCTGCCTGCACAGCGGCGTCGGATTCGCCCTGCCGTATGTGGGTCTTGCCCGCCACATCGGCGACGACCACCCGATCTACGGGATCCAGGCGCCGAGCATCACCGAACTGGCGCCACTGCCGGGCAGCGTGCGCGAAATGGCCGCCCAGTACGCGGAGTTGATCCAGAAGGTGCAGCCGTCCGGGCCCTACCACCTGCTCGGCTGGTCGTTCGGCGGCTGCCTGGCGCACGAGGTGGCGGTGCAGCTGGAAGACGCCGGGGAGGAGGTGGCGCTGCTCGCCGACCTGGACTCCTATCCGCGTACGGCCGAGGAGGAGGCGGGCGACGACCAGACGCTGCTCGGCTGGGTCATCGAGCTGGTCGGCGAGGACGCCTCGCGCTTCGGGGGCCGCGAGCTGACGCCGGACGACGTCCTCACGGCGCTGCGTGAGGGCGAGAGCCCGATGGCCGCCCTCGGCGAGGAGAAGGTGCTCGCCATGCTGCGGACGATGCGCAACAACGGCCGCCTGATGAACGAGTTCAGGCCGCGCGCCTTCCGGGGCCGCATGCAGCTGTTCGTGGCCTCGGCGAACGCGTCGGACGCCGAGGTCGCGGAGCGCTCCGCGACCTGGGCACCGTATGTGGCGGGCGGCGTCGAGACCCACCAAGTGCCGTGCAGCCACGACTACATGATGCATCCGGACCCGCTCGCCCTGGTCGGCTCCGCGGTCGCCGCCGAGCTGCAGCGGCTGCATCTGACGGCGGCCCTGCGCGCCGGCGGCTCGTCGTGACCCTCACCGCTGCCCGCCCGGCCGGGCGGCTGCGGCACTGCGCGGTGGAGACGCTCGCGGTGGCGGGGCGCAGGCTGCGGCATCTGCGCCGGTCCCCCGGCCGGTTCCTGGGGATCACCCTGAACCCGCTCCTGACCATGCTGGTGCTCGGCTTCCTCCTGGAGAAGTCGCTCTCCGTGCCGGGCGGCGGCAGCTATCAGGAGTACATCTTCGCGGGCGCCGCCGTGCAGGGCGGCCTCGCCGGGGTCGGGCCGACGGCGATCGCGGTCGCGAGCGACCTCAAGGGCGGCATCATCGACCGGTTCCGCTCGCTGCCGCTCACCCGGTCCTCGGTGCTCCTCGGGCACACGTTCGCCGACTTCCTGGTGGGCCTCGCGGGGCTGGTGGTGGTCACCGGATTCGGGCTGCTGCTCGGCTGGCGGCCGCACACCGACACGGGCGGGTTCCTGCTCGGCTTCGCCCTGCTCGCCGCGTTCTCGTACGTGATGCTCTGGGTCGGCGTCCTGTTCGGCCTGGCCTCGCGCAGCCTGGAGACCATCAGCGCGGTCACCCCGCTGGTGGTGACCGTACTGCCGTTCCTGTCCAGCGCCTTCCTGGTGCCGCGGAACCTGCCGGCGGGGCTGCGCACGGTCGCCGAGTGGAACCCGGTGAGCGCCGTGGCCCAGGCCTGCCGCGAGCTGTGGGGCAATCCGGTCGCGCACGGCAGCGGGTTCCCCGCCCAGCATCCGCTGCCCGTCGTCGCCCTGACGCTGGGCGCGGCGCTGCTCGCCGCGGCGACCCTTGCGCTGCGCCGCTACGGCACGGCGGGCCGCTGATCCCGCGCCGCCGCCCGCACCCGGTCCGGCCCTCGCCGAGGGCCGGGCCGGGTCGTTCTCATCCACCCCTCGTACGGCTGAAGGAGAGACCCCTCATGGACGCGGAGCTGGCGATCGAGGCGATCGGGTTGCGCCTGCGGCGCGGTGCCACACAGGCACTCGACGGCCTCGACCTGTCCGTCAGGGCGGGCACGGTGCTCGGCCTGCTCGGCCCGAACGGCGCGGGCAAGACCACCACGGTGCGCGTGCTGTCCACGCTGCTCACCCCGGACGCGGGGACCGTGCGGGTGGCCGGGTACGACGTGCTGCGCCACCCCGCCGAGGTGCGCCGCAGGATCGGTCTCGCGGGGCAGTACGCGGCGGTGGACGAGTTGTTGACGGGGCGTCAGAACCTGGAATTGATCGGCACGTTGCTGCACCTGGGGCGGCGCGAGGCGCGCCGCAGGGCCGCCGAACTGCTCGACAGATACGCGCTGACGGCCGCCGCGGACAAGCCCGTGGGCAGCTACTCGGGCGGGATGCGGCGCCGCCTCGACCTGGCCAGCTGCCTGGTCGTCCGGCCCGATGTGCTCTTCCTCGACGAACCCACCACGGGCCTCGACCCGGCGAGCCGGATCCTGCTGTGGGGCGCGGTGCGCGACCTCGTGGCCGACGGCATGACGGTGCTGCTGACCACGCAGTACCTGGACGAGGCCGACCAGCTCGCCGACCAGATCGTCGTGATCGACCACGGGCGGGTGATCGCCGAGGGCACGGCGGACGAACTCAAGAGCAAGGCCGGGGGCGCCCGGCTGCACTTCACGGTCGTCGACCGGGCCCTGCTGACCGCCGCGCTCGCCGCGCTCTCCCCCGTCACCGTCGGCGCCCCGCTCAGCGACGTGGACCGCGGCGCGGCCACCGTGCAGCTCGTCGACGGCATGGAGGGCGTCGCGGCCGCCGCCGCCGCGCTGCGGGACACCGGCATCGAGATCGGCGAGTTCGGCCTGCGCCGCCCGACGCTGGACGACGTCTTCCTCGACCTGACGGGCCATATGCGGTAGGGCCTGTCCGTACGACAGAGCCCGTCCACGTTCCTCACCGGAACGTGGACGGGCTCTTGCGTGGGTGCGGCGCGGATCAGGCGACCGCGACCGCGTCGGCCGGGCGGCCGCGCAGCATCACCTTCGTGGGCAGCAGGCTGGCGCCGAGGGTGAGCAGGGCGGCGAGGCCCATGACGGCGAAGTAGATCCAGACCGGACCCTGTGGCAGTCCCGATCCGCCGAGCGCGATGCCGAACGGGATCAGGGTCGCCGCGGCGACGGCGGTGCCGAGGACCATGCCGACGAGCGCGACCAGGGCCGACTCGACGGTCATCATGCGCAGGATCTGCTCGGGCGTGGCCCCGACGAGGCGCTGCAGGGCGAACTCCCTGCGCCGCTCGGAGGCCGCGATGATCATCGTGTTCACCAGGGAGATCACCGCGTAGCCGACGATGGTGCCGGCCAGCAGATAGTTGATCCAGGCGCTGGTCGCGCTGTCGTCGGCGGAGTCCGTCGAGGCCCGGTCCACGATCCGCACGCCCGCCAGATCGTCCGTCACCGCACCGATCCGCTCGGCGAGTTGCGCCGTCGACGTGCCCTGGTCGGCGGTGACGAGGATCTGCGGCACGAGGCCCGTGGTGGAGTGCTCCAGCATCAGATCGGCGGGCAGGAACGCGGTGCCGAATCCCTTGCGAGCCTCGTACGACGCCACGACCTTGGCCTTGATCTGCGTCCCGTCGCCGAGCAGCAGCGTGACCGTGTCGCCGACCGCCTGGCCGCTCTCACCGGTGAGCGAGGTCGGCAGAGCGATCGTGTTGCCCTTCAGGTTCTTGTAGGAACCCTCGACCGGGGGCGCGGCGAGGGTGCGGTCCGCGCCCTGCGGGCTGATGCCCTGCACCGACAGTTCGGTGTTGTCCGGGTCGTCGCCCTCGGCCTTGTCCTCCTCGCTCTGCGGTTTGATGATGTACGCGGTGCTGGGGACGTAGGCCGACGCCCCTGCCACACCCGGCTGCCGGGAGAGGGTGTCCACCAGGCCCGGCGAGAAGCCGCCCGTGCCGGAGCTGACCACCGTGTCGGCGGCGACCAGTTCCCGTGCGGCGTCCTCGGTCGCCTCGGCCTGCGAGGTCTGCAGATAGATCAGCGCGGTGGCAAGGCCCGTCGCCAGCATGACGGGCGTGACGGCACCGGCCATCCTGATCCTGCGCACCTTGGCGTTGTTCAGGGCGAGGCTGCCCGCGAATCCGGTCATCGCCTGCACCGGCCGCCGCAGGAGCGCGGTGAGCAGCCGGGTGAACGCCGGGCTGAGCAGCGCGAATCCACCGGCCCACAGCATCGCGGCGGGCGCCGCCGTGCTCGCGGCCACGGTGCCCTCCATGACGAGCGCGGTGACCAGGGCGAGGGCGGTGCCGCCCGCGAAGCAGAGCAGCGCGAAGACGAGCCGGGACCTGCTCAGCCAGCGCTGCTGCAGCGCGGACTCGGCCAGCGCGTCGGCGGGGCGGGCCCGGGCGGCGCGCCGCGACGCGATGAACGCGGCGGCGACGGCCGAGGCGAGCGCCGTGATCGCGGCGATCATCATCGGCAGCCAGCCCGCGCGGAAGACGATCTCCGGGGCGACCACCCCTCCCCCGGCCAGCCGTTGCAGCATCCATTCGCCCGCCCAGCGGCCCGGCACCAGGGCGAGGGCCACCGCCACGACGGCGATCACCAGGGTCTCGCCGACGATCATCCGGCGCAGCTGGTGGGGCAGGGTGCCGACGGCCCGCAGCAGCGCCATCTCGCGCAGCCGCTGCTGGACCAGCAGGGCCAGGGTGGAGCCGACCACGAAGACCGCGACCATGACGGCGATCCCGCCGAACACGGCGGACAGGGAGATCAGCCGGGTCGAGGCGGCGAGCGCCTCGGGGAACTCGGCCTCGCCCCGCTCGTCCCCGGTGAGCGTCACCGCGGGCGCGTCCTTCAGCACCTCGTCGATCCGTCCGGCGAGCAACTTCGGCTGGTTGGCGCCGGTGCCGGACGCGGCGACCACGGCGATGGAGTCGACCTGTCCGGGACGGCCGAGCAGCCTGCGCGCCTCGTCGTCGGCGAAGTACACCGCGGCGGAGGCACCCTCCACGGGCCTGGCGATCCCGGTCACGGTGACGTTCTCGGTGCCGCCCGCGACGGCGAGCCGCAGCTTGTCGCCCGGCTTCGCGTCCAGGCTCCGCGCGAGGCGCTCGTCGAGTGCCACCTGGCCCGCCCCGCTCGGGGCGCGCCCTTCGGCGGGCTTCGCGGCGGCGAGGGTCGCGCTGGACCAGCCGTGCCCCTGCAAGTCCTCGCCGCCTGAGGCGGGTTGGCCGTCGCGCACGGCTGTGACGGGGAACGTCACGTCGGGCACGGCGCGTTCGACGCCCTCGACGGCGCGCACCCGCTCGACGTCGGCGACGTCGAGCCTGACGCGTTCGGGGAGCACGTCGTGGTCGAAGGACTGGTTGCCGGTGACCACGACGGGGGCGGCCGCGAGGCGTTCCGGCGGCACGTTGCTGCGGATGCCGGTCTCCATGAGGGAGCCGCAGGCCATGAGGATCAGCGCGCCGAAGAACAGCGCGACGAAGGAGGCGAAGAAGCGTCCCTTGCGGAACTTCAGTGACACCAGGGCGAGCCGGAACATCACGCGGCTCCTTGCGGGACGTCGGTGTAGCTCTCGCCCCAGGCGCCGAGGTGGGTCATCCGCTCCGCGATGGCGTCGGCCGACGCCCCGTGCAGCTGGTCCACGATCCGGCCGTCGGCGAGGAAGACCACCCGGTCGGCGTGCGACGCGGCCACCGGATCGTGGGTGACGACGACGGCCGTCTGCCCCTCGTGGTGCACCGCGTCCCGCAGCAGCCGCAGGACCTGCAGCGCGGAACGGGTGTCCAGGGCGCCGGTCGGCTCGTCCCCGAACAGCACGGCGGGGCGGGCGATCAGGGCGCGGGCGATGGCGGCCCGCTGCTGCTGGCCTCCGGACAGCTCACCGGGACGGTGCGCCGCGCGGTCGGCGAGCCCGACCCGTTCCAGCGCCTGGCGCACGGCGCCGCGCTCGGGCCTGCGCCCGGCGAGGCGCAGCGGCAGGGCGACGTTGTCGGCGACGGTCATCGCGGGGAGCAGGTTGAACGCCTGGAAGATGAAGCCGATCCGGTCCCTGCGCAGCAGGGTCAGCGCCTTCTCGTCGAGCTGCGTCAGCTCCTGCCCGTCGAGCTCCACGGAACCCTCGGTGGGCCGGTCTAAGCCCGCGGCGCACTGCAACAGGGTGGTCTTGCCCGAGCCCGAGGGACCCATCACGGCGGTGAACGTGCCGCGCCGGAAACCGATGGAGACGGAGTCGAGCGCCCTCACCAGCGTGCGCTCCCTCCCGTAGGTGCGGCTGGAAACTGTCAGCCCCCCCACCGACAAGCAGCGGGGCCCCGCAGGGGGCGGACTAAAGATTA
>NZ_JBHYJI010000004.1:125853-160932 GCF_042740435.1 Streptomyces sp. NPDC059002
CGCCGGGTGTCCCCCCCCCCCCCGTCCACCCCTGGGGCCGCGGCGCGCGCCCCCCCCCCCCGCGCGGCCCCCCCGGGGGGGGGGGCCCCCCGCCCCCCCCCCCCACGACCTCGTCGCTGCGGGCCGCGGACGGTGGCGTACTCATGATTCCCCTTGGGTGGTGGCGCTCCGGTCCGGGCCGGAGCGGGTGAGTGGGCCGGGGTTCGCCAGCACGCGGCGGGCCTCGGCCAGCGGGTCGGACGCACGGCCGAGCACCGAGCGGGCGACGGTGGCGTGCAGGCGGGCGGCACCGACCACCGCGTAGCAGGTGATCGGGACGAGCAGGCAGGCGACGGCGGTGGCCGCCAGTGCCTTCGGCAGGTTGTCGACGCCCAGGGCGCCGAGGCCGCCGCCGTCGGGGATCGCCCAGTACCAGGCGGGCGCGACGACCACGGCGAGGTTGCCGAGCCACAGCACGACGGCGACGGCGTCGAGCACCAGGAGCGGTACGAACAGGGCCGTCAGGTAGACCAGGTCGCGCAGCACCGCCGGATCGCTCCAGCGGGTCCGGACGCCGGTCATGATGCCGGGCACGGCGACCGGCCGGTGATCGGCCCGCACCGGCTCCGCGACGAGCCCGGTGCGGGTCCGCTCGAAGTGGGCGCAGACGCGCACCACGGCGGCGGCGCCGATGAGCAGCGGGATGCCGATGAGGGTGATGCTGAGGACGAAGCTGACCACCACGGCGACGGTCGTGAAGGCGAAGAGCACCGGGCCCGCCAGCAGATAGCTCGCCAGGTACACGGTCGAGGTCCAGGGCAGTGACGAGCGCAGCAGCTCCCCGGGAGCGGGCAGCGGGCCCAAGCGCCCGGGATGGGTGTCGACGGTCATGCGTCCACGCTCCGCAGTAGGTTCTCCACCTCGACGACGCGGGCGTTCACGGCGGCCAGCTGTGCGCGCAGCGCCTCCTGTCCCGCGACGGCTTCCTCGGCGAGCTTGCGGTAGCCGGCCATGGCCACCGCGTCCGCGCGGTGCCGCTGCAGCGCGAAGTAGGCGATCGCCGCCCCCGAGACGCCTCCGACGACGATGAAAGTGATCAGGATGGCGACGGTGCCGCCGGTCATGTGGGGGTTCCCTTCTCTTCCGCGGTGTCGTCCGCGGTCACTTCCCGGGCTGTGTCCGCACGGAATGCCTCGAGCACGGTCTCGACCGTCACATGGAGGTCGAAGGGTTCGAGTTCGAAGAACTTCAGTGCCTTGCCGTCCGAGGACAGCTCAAGGCGGCCCCCGACGAGGCCCGCCTTCTCCAGTCGCTCCAGGTGCATGTACAGGAGCGGCCTCGACAGGCCCAGTCGACGCGCCAGCTCGCTCACGTGCACGCGGCCGTCCGACAACTCGCGGACTATGCGCAGCCGTTGGGTATGCCCCATGGCCGCGAGAAGCGCCAGGAGCTCTTCGGTCGTCAGAGCAGGGCACCCCCTAAAGCTGTCACCTGTAATTCAAAACTGACATGTATAAGTGGGGGTGTCAAGCGGCGCCTCGGGCCCGGCCGCGGCTACCCGCGGGTAGAGGTCGACGGGGGCACCGGAGCAGCCCATTCCGGCGGCGGCGACGGCCAGTTGGAGGTGGGGGGCGACCCGGGGCGCGGCCACGGCGAGGGCCTCGGACCCCGCCGCGCCGCACGGCAGCAGACGCGTGCCCGAAGGGGGCGGCCAGTGGTCGGGAAGCGGCGCCGGACGGCTCAGTCCGCCCTGGGCGAGGCCCGTGCCCAGCGCCTTGCCCATGGCTTCCTTGTGCGTCCAGAGCCAGAAGTAGGCCGCGGGCCTGCGGCGCTCGGGCAGCGCGCGCAGCCAGGCGGCCTCCTCGGGTGTGAACCAGCGCCGGGCGAGCCGCAGGGCGGGCAGCGGACGGACGGTCTCGACGTCCACGCCCACGGGCCCCGCGCGGGTCATCGCGACGGCCGCGACCCCGCGCCCGTGGCTGAGACTGATGTGCATGCCGCGCCCCGCGCCGGAAAGCCGGGGGCGCCCCTGGTCGTCGTGATCGACCCGCAGGTCACCCGGCGGCACCCGGAGCACGGCGGCCGCCCGGCCGAGTACCGCACCGCGGGCCTCCGCGTCGCTCAGATGTGAGGTCGGGGCGACCACGACGACGACCCGGGCCGCGGCCGGAGGGGATGCGCTCACCCGTCCGATCCTGCCCGGGAGCCCTGACGCTCCGCTGACGCCCCGTCGGGCGGCGGACGGTCAGGCGCAACTGGCGGAGGACGCCAGGTAGTTCCTCACCTCCGCGAATTCGTCCGGGTGCTGGCGCATCCAGGACCAGTAGCGGGGGATGTCCCTCGCGTACTCGGTGTAGTACCTGCGCACCGTGTCGACCAGCCGGCCCATGGTGGCGCGGGCGACGGACCCACGGCGCCACACCACGAGCATCTCGGAGCTCTCGGTGTCCCGCAGCGGGACCAGCGACACATCGCGGGTGGCCCCGGTGGGCGTGGTCAGCGCGGCGGCCTGCGCGTCCCGCACCCAGCTCATCGCCTCGTGGTGGCCGTCGGCGTAGTGCAGCACCTCGGGGTCGGCGTGCTGGAACTTGGTGAACAGGCGCCTCTCCACGGTGTGGAACCAGTGGTCGCGCGCGTAACAGACCCAGACGAGCGAGGAGAGTTGGGAGGGGTCGACCGAGCCGCCGGTGGCGAGCGGATGCCCCTGCGGAAGCGCGAGCCAGACCGGCTCGCGGACGATGACCGCCGAATCCAGGGGGAGTTCGGGCGCGTCCCCCGACTCGGCGAGGGCCACCCCGGGGACCATGGCCACCGTGAGCGCGCCCCGGCGCACCGCGTCGATGGCCGCGTCCGGGCTGAAGGTCTCGGTCTGCACCTCCGCCACGGGCAGCGAGGACCGCAGCGCGTCGAGCAGGGAAGGGGGCGTCCAGTCGGCGCTCCCGAACCGGAAGACATCGCTGGCGTGCGCGGCCGCCTCCACGATCACCAGGTCGGCCTGCTGCACGAGTTCGGCGAGCATGGGAATGAGCCGCTCACCCAGATCGGTCGGCACGACGCCATTGGCCGAGCGCACAAAAACAAGACCACCAAGGGCCTTCTCTATCCTGCGTAATTGCGCGGTAAGGCTCGACTGCGGAAGACCCAATTGAGAAGCGGCTTTAGAAATGCTACCCATTTTATTTATTGTGGTCACTATGCGGGCATGTCTGAGCTCTACGTCCACTATCCCCCCTGAATGGCAACGCATAAGACATACACAACCCCGACATCGGCCGAGGTGATCCACACGGTAACAGGCCGACTTCAGGCCGTCTACTGACCTTCGTCATGCCTAACTGTGCTGCGAAACCACTCAGAGAAATAACGCCAATTGCCCGATTCTCCCTACGTGAAGGCCAGGTCGAGCAGCGCTCTGCGCGGCTCTCCGAGCCCTTCGTCCTGGGTGAGAATCGCCTGGTAGGCGGAGTGCAGTGCGCGCCCGGGCTCAAGCCCCAGATCATCCGCGAGGCGACGGCGCGCGCCGTGGAAGACCTCAAGGGCCTCGGCCTGCCTGCCGTCCCGGTAGAGCGCCAGCATCAGCAGCTCACTGAGCCGTTCACGCTCCGAGTGCTCCGCCGCGAGCTGCCGCAATTCAGCCAATGGCACCCGCTCGGCGTCGATCGCGAGCTTGACGGCGACCAGATCCTCGTACGCCGTGACCCGGCGCTCCTCCAGATCCGCGGCGCGGGCACGACACCGCAGGCCATCGCTGCCGTCCAGGAGTGCGGGACCGCGCCAGAGCGCGAGCGCCGCCTCCAGCTGGGCGACGGCGGCGCGGGGATCCCGCTGACACAGCACCCCGCCCTTGTCAGCCATATTCACAAATCTATTGGCGTCGACTGCCTCTGGAGAAACGTCCAACAGATACCCCGTACCGACCGTTCGGACGACCAGGTCGCCGTTCATTCCCGTGACGTCCTTCAAGATTTTTCGCAACCGCCCGATGTTGGCCTGGAGCGCGTTCCGCGCGTTGGCCATGGAGCGGCCCGCCCACAGTTCGTCGACGATTTGGTCGAACGACACCGGGCAGCCCGGAGTCAGGGCGAGGAAGCTGAGGATGAAACTCGCGCGCTGCGATGCGGGAACCGTCCTCTCGCCGTCGTGCTCGATGTTGAGCGAACCAAGAATGTTGATCTCCATGGCCAGTACCCCCGTCACCATCCGAATCAACTGCAATTCTGCTTGCAGTTATTCGAGCGGGGAAATACCAAGCCGTTCACCGTTGCACAGTCCAGCGGTATGCCCCGCGCCGGAGCAGGGTGACCCGCACCGGAGCAGGGTGGCGCCGGGCCGGCAGGGGTCCGGCCCGGCGCCTGCCTCCGGTCAGGCGGTGTCCGCCCGCTGCTCCACGAGGGCCCCGTCGCCGTAGACGTCCGCGGCCCAGCCGGGCTTGTAGAGGGAGTCGAGGTACCGCTCGCCCAGGTCCGGCGAGATCGCCACCGCGGTGACCGCCTCCCCGGCCCGGTGCCGGCTCAGCCAGTCGACGGCCCCGGAGACCACCGTCCCCGTGGACCCGCCGAACAGGAAACCCCGGGCGGCCATCCGGTGCGCGCCCCTGACGGCCTCGACCTCGGGGACGTGCACGACGTCGTCGACGTACGACTCGTCAAGGATCTGCGGCCGCACCCCCGCCCCGAGGCCGGGGATCATCCGCGGCCCCGGCGGACCGCCGAACGTCACGGAACCGACCGAGTCCACCGCCACGACCGTGACCGGCAGGTTCTCGTCCTTGACGTAACGCGCGCAGCCCATGAGCGTGCCGGTCGTCCCCGCGCCCACGAACAGCACGTCGAGTTCGGGGAAGGCCTTCGCGATGGAGGGTGCCGTCGTGCGGTAGTGGGCCATCCAGTTGTACGGGTTCGCATGCTGGTTGAGCCACACATAGCGGTCGTCGGCGGCACACAGCTCCCGCACCAGATCGAGCCGGGCCCCGAGGAACCCGCTCGTCGGGTGCGGCTCGGTCACGACGTGCACCTGCGCCCCCATCGCCTCCATGAGCTGTCTGGTGACGTAGTTGCAGCGGGTGTCCGTCACACACAGGAAGCGATAGCCCTTGTCGGCGGCGATCATGCTGAGGGCCACCCCGAGGTTGCCCGACGAGGACTCGACGATGACGGAGCCCGCGGTGAGATCGCCGCACGCCTCCGCCTCGGCGATCATCGACGCCGCGGCCTTCAGCTTGATCGACCCGGCGAAGTTGAACCCCTCGCACTTGAGATAGAGGGACACGTCGAAGGCGGGCCGCAGATCCACGTACAGGTCCTCCACGTGGAAGTCCTCCGGCGCACGGATCACGGGCACGGCGACCACTCCGTCTCAGCCACGGGGTACGGCCGCGTCGGTGCGGCCGTACCGGTCGACCTCGTGGAAGAAGCCGTCCACGACGTCCAGTTCACCGCGCTCCAGCACCTGGTCGTACACGTACTTGCCCACCGCGAGGTCCAGCACGCCGAGGCCGAAGGGGGAGAACACCACCGTGCGGTCGGCCGGCACACGTGCCTCGCCCACCAGCACGTCGTAGAGCGTCCCTTCGATGAACTCCCGGCTGCCGGTGAGCTGTTCCGCCAGGTGCGGCGAGGTGTTCGCCTTGAGGCAGTGCTCGATGTCGTCGACGAAGTTGACCGCGGAGAGCAGCACTTCGGGGGCGAGGTCGCGCAGGGAGATGTTGAGCACCACCGGGTGGTGGTCGAACCAGCCCGGTTCCGTCAGATAGGGCTCGGACGCCACGGTGGCGAGCACCACGAGATCGGCCGAGCGCACCAGGTCCTCGGCGCTCTCGTGCACGGTGATCCGGGCCCCGGGCGTGTGCTCGGCGAGATACGACCGGAACGACGCGGCGTGCTCCGCCGACAGGTCGTACACCCCTATCTCGTCGAACGACCACTCGGTGCCGGCCAGATACGTGTGGATGTACCGCGCGATCAGCCCGGTCCCGATGAATCCGACGCGCCGCGGGCGGCCCCGCTCACGGGTGAGCCGGTCGGCGGCGAGCGCGGCCGATGCCGCGGTGCGGGCGGCGCTGATGATGGAGCTCTCCAGGCACGCGAACGGGTAGCCGGTGTCGTAGTCGTTGAGCACGAGCACCGCGGAGGCGCGCGGGATCCCCGAGTCCACGTTCTCCGGGAAACTGGAGATCCACTTCAGTCCCTCGACGCGGGTGTCGCCACCGATCGAGGCGGGCAGCGCGATGATCCGCGAGGCCGGCCGGTCGGGGAAGCGCAGGAAGTAGGAGGGCGGGTTGACCGTGTCGCCCTCGCCGTGCAACCGGTATGTCTTCTCCACCAGTTCGACGGTGCGCCGCTCATGATCCGCCAGGACACGGTGCACCTGGGCGCCGGGGATCACGGCGAACGGCGGTGCATGGACTTGCTGTGTCATCCACAACTCCATTGAAGTAGGCGGTGGCCCGGTGGTATTCCACACGATGCAGCGTCGTTCGGCCGACGCTCATCACCATTCGCGCGACAATATTGCCGCCCCTCGCTGACACCGGGCTGACGTCATTCGGATCCCTATTCAGCGGGCCCGTTTCGGCCACTCCCACCTGGGATCTTCAACGGACACTTAATGACCTGTTCCGGGGGCCCGGGGCCGCCTAGCGTCATTTCTCAGTGGCGCCACCCCGGCATTCCCCTCCACGCCGGGTCGCCGCCACGTCGAATCCTCCGATCAATCGGACAGGAGAAATCCATGCTCAACAGAGTCGTGATTGTTGGCGGCGGAACCGCTGGGTGGATGACGGCCTCGTATTTCAAGGCCGCGTTCGGGGACCGAATAGACATCACTCTGGTCGAGTCGGGAAACATCGGCGCGGTCGGCGTGGGCGAGGCGACGTTCAGCGACATCCGGCACTTCTTCGAGTTCCTCGGACTCAAGGAGAAGGACTGGATGCCGGCCTGCAACGCCACGTACAAGCTCGCCGTGCGCTTCGAGAACTGGCGCGAGAAGGGCCACTACTTCTACCACCCGTTCGAGCAGATGCGCTCGGTCAACGGCTTCCCGCTCACGGACTGGTGGCTCAAGGAGGGCCCGACCGACCGGTTCGACAAGGACTGCTTCGTCATGGCCTCGGTCATCGACGCCGGTCTCAGCCCGCGCCACCGCGACGGCACCCTCATCGACCAGCCCTTCGACGAGGGCGCGGACGAGATGCAGGGCCTGACGATGTCGGAGCACCAGGGCAAGACCCAGTTCCCCTACGCGTACCAGTTCGAGGCGGCGCTGCTCGCCAAGTACCTGACCAAGTACGCGGTCCAGCGCGGCGTGAAGCACATCGTGGACGACGTCCAGGAGGTCGGCCTCGACGACCGCGGATGGATCAGCGAGGTGCGGACCAAGGAGCACGGCAACCTCACGGGCGATCTCTTCATCGACTGCACGGGGTTCCGCGGGCTGCTCATCAACAAGGCGCTCGAAGAGCCTTTCATCTCGTATCAGGACACCCTGCCGAACGACAGCGCGGTGGCTCTCCAGGTGCCGATGGACATGGAAAAGCGCGGAATTCTTCCGTGCACCACCGCCACCGCCCAGGACGCCGGTTGGATCTGGACGATCCCGCTGACCGGCCGCGTCGGAACCGGCTACGTCTACGCCAAGGACTATCTCTCCCCGGAGGACGCCGAGCGCACTCTCCGTGAATTCGTGGGACCGGCCGCCGCCGAGGTCGAGGCCAATCACATTCGCATGCGGATCGGCCGCACCCGCAACTCCTGGGTGAACAACTGCGTGGCCATCGGGCTGTCCAGTGGATTCGTCGAGCCGCTGGAATCCACCGGCATCTTCTTCATTCACCACGCCATCGAGCAGCTCGCCAAGAACTTTCCCGGACCGGACTGGAATCCGACCCAGCGCACGGTCTACAACAACGCCATCTCCCATGTCATGGACGGCGTACGGGAGTTCCTCGTCCTGCACTACGTGGCGGCGAAGCGGAACGACACGCAGTACTGGCGCGACACCAAGACCCGGGCGATCCCCGACGCGCTGGCCGAGCGCATCGAGACCTGGCGGACGCAGCTGCCCGACTCGGAGACCGTCTACCCCTACTACCACGGGCTGCCGGCGTACTCGTACATGTGCATCCTGCTCGGCATGGGCGCCATCGAGCTCTCGCCCTCACCCGCGCTCCAGCTGGCCGACAGTGCGGCAGCACAACGGGAGTTCGCGCAGATCCGGGAGAAGACCCGGCGGCTGCGCGAGACGCTGCCGCAGGCCTACGACTACTTCTCGCAGCTGGGCTGATCACGCCGGTACGGCCACGAAGGGTCTGGCACCACCATGGACGTATCGGAATTCCTTGCCCGTCCCGCGCATGTGGCCGCGGCGCTCGTCGCCGTGCTGCTCCTGGCCCGCGCGGGGCGGGCGGCCGCCCGGTGGCTGCGTCAGCCGGAGGTCGTCGGAGAGGTCACGCTGGGTCTGCTGGTCGGGCCCGTCGTGCTCGCGCTGTCCGACCGTGCCTCGTTCGACGCGCTGCTGCCGGCCGGTGTGCTCGACGTGCTCAAGTTCGTCGGCCAGACGGGGCTCGTGCTCTATCTGGTCGGTCTCGCCCACAAGTTGCGCCCCGGTCCCGGCAGTCCACCGCTGCGGACCGTCTCCACGCTGATCGTCGGCTCGTTCGCGCTGCCCCTCGTCACGGGGCTGCTCCTGGTGGGACTCATCGGCCTCACCGACGACACGGCGGCCCGCGGCGGCGCGCCGCTGCCCGCCTTCGTCCTGATGGTCGCGGTGGCCATGTCCATCACCGCGGTCCCCGTCCTGTCCCGGATCCTCGGCGACCGGGGCCTGAGCGATTCGGCCGAGGGACAGCTCGCCCTGGCCGCCGCCATCGTCATGGACAGCCTGGGCTGGATCATGCTCATGCTCGCCGTCGGGCTCGGCTCCGGTGATCTCTGGGGGCTGCGGGACTCGGCGTTCGCCCTGCTGGCCGGCGGCAGTTGTGCGCTCCTGCTCCGCCTGGTGCTGCGCACGGACCCGGCCCGCAGGCTGTGTCTGCGGCTGCCGCGGACGACCGCCGTTCTCCTCGGCGGTGCCGCCCTCGGCACGGCGCTGCTCACCGAGCACCTGGGCATGACCGCCATCATCGGCGCGGCGCTGGTCGGCCTTGCGATCCCGGGCGAGGAACTGGCGCCCTGGGCCCGTCCCGTGGCCGATGTGTCGCACGCGGGACGGACCCTGACGCCGGTGTTCTTCGTGGTCACCGGCGTCACGGTGCTGACCGACGCGTTCACCGCCGCGGTCTGGCCGCTGATCGCCGCCACGCTCGCGCTCGGCTGCGCGGGCAAGCTGCTCGGCGGCTACGCCGGGGCCCGGCTCGCGGGCCGCGGCACCGGTTCGGCGCGGCGGATCGGCGTCCTGATGAACACCAGGGGCCTGACCGAACTGATCGTGCTCGAGGCCGGGCACCGGGCCGGCATCCTGCCCGCGCCCCTGGTGCTCGCCCTGGTGGTGATGGCCCTGGGCACCACGGCCATGACCGGTCCGCTGCTCGGCCTCGTCGACCGCGCCGAGCGCCGCCGCGAGCGGTCGCGGCCCGCCGAACTCCCCCGACCCGCAGCGAAGGAAGGCAGCATCCCATGACCGAGTCCCTGACCTCGGCCGCGTCGCCCCTGCCTACGGCGGCCGCGGCGACCCCCGACGGCTTCCGCACGATGATGAGCAGCTTCCCCACCGGGGTGGGCGTGGTGACCAGCGTCGACGGGGACGGGGCGCCCTGGGGGATGACGTGCTCCTCGGTGTGCAGCGTCTCGCTCGACCCGCCGACGCTCCTGGTGTGCCTGCGCGCGGGCAGCCCCACGCTCGCGGCCGCGCTGGAGCGGGGCGGCTTCACGGTCAATCTGCTGCACGAGGGCGCCCAGGAAGCGGCCGAACTCTTCGCCTCGGGCAATCCGCGGCGGTTCGACCTGCTTCCGTGGGAGCGGGACCCGGACGCCTGGGGCCCCCATCTGATGCGCGACGCCCATACGGTGGCGGACTGCACCATCACTCTGACGCAGACCGTCGGCGACCATGTGACCTTGTTCGGGCGCACCCGCAGGATCGTGCGGCACCGGGCGCAGGCACCGCTGATGTACGGGCTGCGGCAGTTCCGGGCGTGGCCGGGAAACTGACCGCCCGGGCACGAACTCCTCAGACCGGCAGGGCCCTTCGCGCCCTGCCGGTCTCCCGCGGTCCGGGGCTCAGGCCGTCGAGGAGGGCCATGCCCAGCGGGGTCACGGTGTGCAGGACCATGTTGCGGATGCGGCGCGTGGTGATCAGGCCGCTGGCGCGGAGCACCGCGGTGTGCTGGCTCGCGCCCGCCGCGGAGATGCCCAGCTTGTCGGCGAGCTGGCTCGTGGTGCAGGTGGTGCGCAGCTCACCCAGCACGGCGGCCCTGGTCTGCCCGACCAGCGCGCCCAGGGAACGCTTGGCGCCCGCGTCGTCCTCCCACAGCCACAGCGCCCGGTGGGCGTCGGGCGGGGCGGCGAACGCGAGCACGATGCCGTGCCCCGGCCGCCCCGCGATGACCCGCGCGGGCGGGTCCGCGAGGAAGACCGAGGGGGTGAGCACCACGCCGCAGCCGTCGAGCCGGATGTCACCGTCCGGGGCCCCGGCCACTTCGAGGACGGGGGCGTGCCACTCCAGGCGCGGGTGCAGGGTGGCGAGGAGCTGTTCCACTCCCCCCGACATCACGATCCTGCTGCGCACCTCGCGTTCGGCCTCCAGGTAGGCCGTCATCCGGTCCCAGTAGGGCGCGACGGCCGCCTGCCAGACGGCGCCGAGCGGCGGCGGCAGATGCGGCTTCTGGGCGGCGGTGAGGAACTGTTCGGCCCAGCCGACCAGCGCTTCGGCGGGCGGCTGCGGTCCCGCGGAGGGCGGCAGACGGCCGTCCACCTGACGGCGCCAGTGCGTGTACGGCATGCCGACGCCGCGGTTCAGGAGCGCCGCGGCGAAGGCCGTCTCCAGGACGGGACCGACACCGGCACCGAGGCGCGTTCTCGCGATGTCGGCCGCGGTGAAGTGAATTCTGAGCATGAGTGACCCCCGTAGGTCCCACGAATGGATGACGCCCCGGCTCGGGGCGTGGCGAATCCCGGCCGCGGACGTGGTCGACGCGGTCGGGTGCGTGCGGCGTCGGTGCCGGTGGGGCGGGTCCCGCTCTCGCTCGGAGCCTGTGTCGTATCCCCGGCCAGGGATACGACACAGGCTCTCAGGCGGCCCGTGCCTCGCGCAGGGAACGGGGGCGCATGTCCGTCCAGTTCTCCTCGACGTAGGCGAGCGCGGCGTCCCGCGGGCCCGCGGCGAGGGCGATCCGCCAGCCCTCGGGCCGCTCGGCGAACGCGGGCCAGAGGGAGTGCTGGCCCTCGTCGTTCACCAGCACAAGGAAGGTCTCGTCTTGGTCGTCAAAGGGGTTCGCCACGTCGCGTGCTCCGTCCTCGGGTCGTCTGCGGAGCGGGCCCTCCCGGACGCTTCAGGTGCGGATGTCCGGGAGCCTCGGGCCCGCGCTCCCATCGTGACGGGTCGCGCTGACACCGGGCTGATCGGCCCCTGACACGGGCTGGGCCGGGGTGGCCTTCACCGGCGAGCCGCCGCCCGGGACCACAGTCGGCGCGTCGCCGCCACGTCCCGCTTGCCGTTGGGCGTGACGGCGATCTCTGGGACCAGGTGCACCTCGCCGGGGACCAGTGCGGAGGGCAGCGCCGCGGTGAGCGCCTGGTGCACGGACTCGGCCAACTGGCCGTCCGTGGCGCCTGGTTCGAGGGGGCGTACGAAGAGTTCCAGGGTGTCGACGGGCCCGGGTACGAGGTCGAAGACCGCGTCGGCGACGCCGGGCACGGACAGCACGTGGTGGCGCAGCTCGCCCAGCTCCACGCGGTAGCCGTTGACCTTCAACTGGTCGTCCCCGCGCCCGAGATGGAGCAGCACGCCCTCCGGACGCAGTTCCACCATGTCTCCGGTGCGGTAGGCCCGGCCGGACCGGCCGCCGAGGTCCCGCTCGTCGATGAAGCGGTCGCCGGACGCGGCGGGACCCAGGTATCCGGCGGCGACGGCCCGCCCCGCGACGACGAGTTCGCCGGGCTGCCCCTGGGGCACCGGGCGCAGCTGCTCGTCGACCACATAGGCCCGGGTGTTCCAGGCGGGCACCCCGATGGGCACGGTCGGCGTGTCCGGCAGGCCGGTGCGGTCGAAGAGGTGGGCGCAGCAGCCGATGGTGGTCTCGGTGGGCCCGTAGTGGTTGACCAGGCGCAGCCCGTCGAGGCGGGAGCCGAGCGCGGTCAGGAGCGAGGGGTCGAGCCCTTCGCCGCCGAACATCAGCAGCCGTGTCACCCGGTCGTAGCGGGGCGGTTCGGCCAGCTCCTCGAAGAAGCGCGCGTGGGAGGGCGTCAGTTTGATGAAGGTGTACGGGTCCCGCCGGGCACCGAAGAGGGTCTCCTGGTCCCACAGGCCCGGCACGGTCACCACCCGTTGCCCTTGGGCGAGCGGCACCCACAGCGAGGTCATGGCCAGGTCGTAGCCGAGGCTCGCGAGCAGCGGGCTGCCGATGCCGCCGGTGCCGACCAGACTCCCGCACCACGCGGTGTAGTTGGCCAGTGAGGCGTGCTCGACCAGGACGCCCTTGGGGGTTCCTGTCGAGCCCGAGGTGAACACGACGTAGGCGATGTCCGTGGCACGCGGCGGCTCGCGGTCCGGCGGTGCGGCGGCGTCCGCGAGGTGGGCGAGGTCGACGACGGGCACCCCGACGGCGGGCAACTCCCCGTCGCCGCCCGCCCCTTCGTGCACCAGGGCGGCGGGCCCCGCCCCGGCGACGACCTGGCCGATCCGGTCCGCGGGGTGGGTCGGGTCCACCGGCACATAGGCGGCGCGCAGCGCCATCACGCCGAGGGCCGCCGCCACCGTCTGCGCGGTGCGGTCGGCCCACAGCACGACGCGGTCGCCGGGCCCGACGCCCGCCTCCGCCAGCGCGGCGGCGACGACGAGGGCCCGGTGCCACAGCTGCCGGTAGGTCATGAGGCGCGTGCCGCTCTGCACGGCCACGGCGTCGGGCCGCAGCCGTGCGTGGTCGCGCACCAGGCCCACCACGGATCTCCCGGGGAGCGGGCGGACCTCTCCGGACAGCATCCCGGGGATCGTCGGGGACGGGGTCATCGCTGCTCCTGGGGCTGGGACGGACAACGGACCGGCGGGGCGGGCGAACCCGCAGGGGGTACGGACCGGCAGGGCGTACGGACCGTCAGGGAGCGGCCGGAGCGGTCACCGCGTCCCGGGTGACCATGTCGCCCATCGCCACGATGATCTTCCGCGTGCCCTCGAAGGGGTCCCGGCCGTGCGAGACGAGCATGTTGTCGATGATCACCACGTCGCCCCGCTCCCATGCGAAGCGCATGGCCAGCGAGTCGTAGAGCTCACCGAGCCGTTTCACCACGTCGTCGCCGATGGGTGAGCCGTCGCCGAAGAAGGCGCTGCGCGGGTACGCCGTCTCGTCGTCGCCGAAGACGGACCTCATCACCTCGCGCACCGAGGGCTCCAGGCACGCGGTGTGGTGCAGGAACAGCTGGTTGAAGAAGACCTGCTCGCCGGTCTCGGGGTGGCGGATCACCGCGGGCCCCTGCTGCACGGTGCGCAGCGAGCCGTCGGGCCGCCAGTCGCAGGCCACGTCCTGGGCGGCGCAGCGCGCCTCGACCTCGGCCCGGTCCTCGGTGCCGAACATCTGCTGCCAGCTGACGTCGATGCCGGGGATGAAGTTGCGTACGTAGCGGATGCCGAGGCGTTCGAAGCGGTCACGCAGTTCGTCGGGGAGGGCGGCCCACACCTTCCTGCCGTCGACGATGGGGGTGGCGCCGCCGCCCTCGGCCGGCTGGAGGCAGCAGAAGAACTGACGGCTCGGCCACTGCGGCATGTGCGAGCTCTCGTGGTGGAAGAGGATCGACTGCTCGGCCGGGTACGGCGTGGACCTGTAGACCTGGTCGGCGTCCTTCTCGTGGGGCAGATCGCCGTAGTCGCCGTACAACTTCTCGACCAGGGAGGCGGCGAGCGACTCGAAGTCCTCCGCGCTCGTGACGCCGAAGCCGCGCAGGACGACGGCGCCGTGCTCGCGCAGCAGCGCTTCCAGGGGAGATCGGTGCTCCGCCGCCCAGGCCGGGGCGGCGAGGCCCGGAGCGGTGCTCCGGATCAGTGGGGGAAAGCTCTCAACGTGGAGCCGGACGCCAGGACCGAACATGCCCGACCATCCCTTCTGCTCGGCGGGAACGGCCTTGAGTCTAGGAAGGCCCGAGCAGTGGGACCACGCCCTTAAGCTGCCGCCGAAAATCGCAGGTGGGGGCGCGGATGGGCAGTACAGGAAGGCATGTTGACGGGTCGTCAGTCAACGCTGCGGAGCAGGTTCTCGACCGCCTCGACCCGCTCGCTGATCTCGCCGAGCTGGGTGTCCACCGCCGCCTGCCGTGCCACCGCCTCCTCGGCGAGTTTGCGGTACGAGGCCATGGCCTCGGCATCCGCCCGGTGGCGCTGCAGTCTGAAGTACGCGACCAGACTCGCCGTCATGCCGCCGACGATGATCAGGACGATTGCGATCGCGATGACGGCCCCGGTCATGTGCTCTTCTCCTTAGATTTGTCCACGCCATCCGCCCCATCCGCTGCGGCTGTGTCCCGCGCATCGGGTGTCGCCTCGTCGGCTCGCGCGGCCCTGGTGATCGTATCGATATTCAATCGCAGGTCGAACGGGGCGAGTTCGAAGTACTTCAGCGCCTTGCCGTCGTCCGAGAGCTCCAGGCTGCCCGCCACGAGGCCGGCCTTCTCCAGGCGGTCGATGTGCATGTACAGGAGCGGGCGCGACATGCTGAGGCGGCGGGCGAGTTCACTGACGTAGAGCCGTCCGTCGGCGAGTTCGGAGAGGATCCTCAACCGCTGTGCGTGCCCCACGGCCGCGAGCACGGCCAGGAGCTCCTCGCTGTTCATGGCCACCTCTGGCGTCCCGGGAAAACTACCCGCCAACCTTCCCACGCCCGGGAGCCCTGTCAAACGACCGGGGTGGCCTCGACCAGCACGGCTGTGTCGGCGCACCCGCCGCGGGGCCGCACGGGGCTCAGCTCAGCGCCGCACGCAGTTCACCGGCCATCTCGCCCAGGGTGAGCCGCCCGAAGAAGAACTCGGTGTGCGGCGCCACCCCGCAGCGCCGCCGCACCTCGGCGACGAGCAGGCCCCCGGAGATGGAGTCGATGCCGTAGTCGCTCACGGGCACGTCCGGGTCGATGGTGTGCGGCTCCATCTCCAGCAGGTCCGCGAGGACTTGGCGCAGCAGCGGCAGGGCTTCCGGCTGCCGGGGCGGCGCGGGCCAGCCCGCCAGCAGGGGCAGGCCCGCCACGGTCCCGGCGGGGCAGGCCCGGCGGCCGCTCGCGCCACCGGTGGTGCGCGGCAGCCCCTCGTACGGGACCGCGTACACGCGCACCGCGCCGGGGAACGCGTCGGCCACGGCGGTTCCGGCGGCGCGCACCGCGGCGGCCAGCGCGTCGGGGTCGCGCTCGGCCGTCCCGACGAGCACCGTGACACCGTCCTCGTCGTCCTCCGGCGGCCAGGCCAGCGCCCGCCCGCCCGCGAAGGCCGGGTGCGCGGCCGCGGCAAGGGCCTCCAGGTCCTGCGGGAAGCACGTGTCGCCCCCGACGATCGGGACGCCCGTCACCGGTCCTCTCCCCGGTCGAGCCATTCCGCGAAGGCGGCCAGATCGGGCAGGATCACCGTCGAACAGGCCAGGACGGCGAGGTTCTGCCGCATCGGGGTGATGGCGACGACCGTGCGTCCGGCCCGGAAGGCGGAGAGCATCCCGGCGGCCGTCCCCATGCTGGGTTCCTCGCCGGGCAGCCAGGCCACGCAGACGTCACTGCGCGCCGCGAGCAGCGTCAGCCGGTGGAACATGTCGGTCAACTCCCGCAGCGCCGGGCTCAGTTCCCGCCGCCGCACGGTCGGCGTGCCGACGAGCGCGGCATGCGCGGCCCAGACGTCGTACGGCGTCGCGCTCTCCCACTCGGCCATCCGGCGCCCCGGATCATGGATGACGGCCTCGGGCCGACGGCGGCGGATGACCGAGCTCAGATCCCAGCGATAGGACTGGTCGGCGAGATCGGCCCCGGTCCCGGCCCCCTGCATCGCCCCCGCGAGAAAGAAGGACAGGGCGGGCGAGGCACCCCCGTCACTCCGCACGCTCCCCGGCGCGCTTCCGCCAGCAGTCTCCATGCCCCGGCTCCCTCACGTCGGCGGGCGGCGCCATGCTGCCAAGGGGCCGCTGACAGGGAGCTGACGGTCGCCGCCCGTGCGGGGAGGCAGGGGGGCGGGGCCGATGAGGGGGAGGGGGCAGACGAGTCGGGCTGTACGCCGGGTTCTGTCGCCCGGTCGCCTCGCGGCGGCCGGGGAGACGGCCATCCATCTAGGACCGGCATTGCTGCCGGCCTCGTGCGGTCTACCCGCGGACTCGGGCGGGCAGCCCTCGGTCGTCCGCGCAGAACCGCCGCTTTTCGCAAAGCGGCGCTTCCTTTTGACCTTGCTCCAGGTGGGGTTTACCTAGCCGCCTGAGTCACCTCAGGCGCTGGTGGTCTCTTACACCACCGTTTCACCCTTACCGGGGGCCGTACGGATACGGTCTCCGGCGGTCTGTTCTCTGTGGCACTGTCCCGCGGGTCACCCCGGGTGGCCGTTAGCCACCACCTTGCCCTGTGGAGCCCGGACGTTCCTCGGGAAGGGCCCCGAAGGGATCTTCACGCGGCCGTCCGCCCGGCTCGTCTGCCGTGCCGACCATGGTACCCGCCGCGCACCGGGGCTCCGCGCCCCGCCGTCACCGGTCCAGCGCGCGCGTGCCCGTCCGCCATGCGGCGCCGAGGTCGACGCCGTCGGGAAACCGGCCGTGGATCTCCAGGATGACCATGCCGTGCGCGAACGCCCAGGCCGCCCGCGCCAGATCGACGTCGCCGCCGCAGGCCCGCATGAGGGGGGCGGCGGCCCGGTCCTCCAGGCCCGGCGGCAGCGCGTGGCGCGGCAGCGGGCGTTCGGTGGCGAGGCGGTAGAGGTGCGGGTGGCGCAGGGCGTACGACCGGTAGGCGTCGGTCAGCGCTTCGAGCGACCCCGGCGCCTCGGCCTCGGCGGCCTCGCAGGCCCGCGCGGACTCGTCGAGCAGCTGCGCGATCAGCTCGACCTCCACCGCCGACTTGTCGGGGAAGTGCTTGTACAGGGACGGCGCCTTGATGCCGAGCCGGTCGGCGAGCGAGCGCATCGTGAGCTTCTCCGCGCCGGACTCCTCCAGGAGTTCACGGGCGGCGTGGACGATCTCCCGGGCGCGGGGGGTGAGGTGCTTCCCCCACGTCGGGAGATCGTCCGCCCGGTCCTTGTCAGCCACGCTGGAAGCCTTCCTTCGTACGGAGCCCATAGCCGAAGGCGCGATCGTACGAGATGTGGGCGAGCCAGCCGCACAGGGCCGCGAAGGCGGGGGCCCAGACGACGGGCGTGAAGGTGTAGAGGGCCATGAGTGCGACGGGGACCAGGGCGCGGTGGGCGGTGTTGTAGTAGGGGACGGCGCGGGGCAGCAGCTGGCCTCGGGCCATGCGGGGCGCGTCGCGCAGGCCGACGAGGAACGTCAGGTCGGGGGCGATGAAGAAGAACCCGGCGAGCAGCCCGGCGAGCCAGCCGTGGTTGACGCCTTCGAGCACGGCGAAGGCCGTCCAGAAGAGGGCGTTGACGAACCACGCGGCGCGGCGGGTGACGGCGAGGGCCCGCTTCGTGGGGGCCGCGGAGGCCGCGGGGGCGGGAACGGTGGGAACGGTGGGGTGCTGTGTCGGGGTCAGGGTGCTCATGGGGTCCTCCTCGGGAGTGCCTGGCGCGCGGCCCGGAGCTTGCGGCTAACCGCGTTAGCCGAAACGTTAGGGCTAACACTGTTAGCCGTCAACCCTCCCCGTCCCGACATCCGCCGCGCACCCCCGCCCGGGCACGCTTGACCCTGCCGTAGCGTCAACGTTTCTACTGGGGCCATGCGGATCGGAGAGCTCGCCGGCCTCGTCGGCGTCACCACACGCGCCATCAGGCACTACCACCACCTGGGCCTGCTGCCCGAGCCCGAACGACGGCCCAACGGCTACCGCGAGTACGGACTCCGGCACGCCGTCGTCCTGGCCCGCGTCCGGCGGCTGACCGAACTCGGCCTCGGCCTCACCGAGGTGCGGGACGTCCTCGCGGACGACGCGGGCCGCGAACTCGCCGAAGTGCTCGCCGAGTTGGACGCGGACCTCGCCCGGCAGGAGGCCGCCATCAGGGAGCGCAGGCAGCGGCTGCGCGCGCTCCTCGACGACGCCGAGCACGGACGCCTCTCGCCCGAAGGGCCCGTCTCCCCCGAACTGGCCGAGTTCTTCGGCGAGATGACCCGCGCGGCGGCGGGCCGCCAGGGCCCCGAGTCCGTGATGGCCGCGAAGGACCGCGAGTTCCTCGCCCTGTTCGACACCACCGCGGCGCCGGAGGACCGGGACGCCTTCCTCACCGCGCTGCGCCCCGCGCTCGGCTCGCCGGGTGCCGTGGAGCGGGCCCACGCGGTGTACGAGCGGCTCGACGCGCTCGCCGACGCCGACCTCGCCGACCCCCGCACCGGGGCCGCCGTGGACGGGGCCGCGCGGGCCCTCGCCGACGCCCTGCCCGATTCGCTCCTGACGGATCTCGGCAGCGAGGGCGCCCAGGCCTTCGCCGAGGGCCGCCGGGTCCGCGACGACGGTTTCGCCGAAGCCTTCTTCGCCGACTTCGCGCCCGCGCAGGCCGAGGCCGTGCGCCGCGCGATGGGACTGCTCGCCGGGCGGGCGACGGGTGCGGTGGATGGCGTGGACGAGAGGGGTGCGAGGTGAAGCTCAAGGCGGTCCTGCCCACGCCCGTGCGGCGGCTCGTCGGGCACGAACTGCGCGTCCTGGTCAGCCTGGTGCTCTGGGTGGCACGGCGGCGGCACGGCGTGCGCCGGGCGGGCGACCTCGCCTTCGGGCACGCGCGCGACCAGGCCGCGATCATGTACGGCCTGGTCTTCGTCTGCGTCATCGAGGCGTACGGAATGGCCGTACTGCTGCGGCACTGGCCGACGGCCCACGCCGTGATGCTGGTCGTCGACGTCTACAGCGTGGTCCTGCTGATCGGCATCCACGCCGCGTCCGTGACCCGGCCGCACGTCCTCACCCCCGACGCACTGCGGGTGCGCCAGGGCGCCCACCGGGACCTGCGCATACCGCTCGCGCACATCGCCTCCGCGCACGCCGAGCGCCGCTTCACGCACCCGGCGGCCGAGGGGCAGCTCGACCTGCCCGTCGCGTCGACGACGTCACTCACCCTGGAGCTGGCCCGGCCCGTCACCGCGGTCGGCCTCCTCGGCAGGCCGCGCGAGGTGACGACGGTGCGGCTGCACGCGGACGACCCCGCGCGGCTCCTCGCGGCGCTGCGGGAACGGCTCGCCGCCCGCCCTCACGCGGGCGCGAACTGAACCTTCCCCGCGCCCGGGTCCGCCTGGGTGAGCCGCACCCGAAGCCGCTCCCCCAGCGGCAGCTTCGCCGAGCCGCCCTCGATCCGGGCCACGATCGCGGGGTCCGCCAACTGCACGGTACCGACCGCGGGTTCGCGTTCCTTCACGTCCACCACCACCGCGTCGAAGACGTCCCCGACCCGGTCCTTGAGCAGCGCCGCCTCCACGATGTCCACGCACTCCCGCTCCACCGTGTTGCCCCGCCGCGTGCCGTCCGCCATCTCCTTGGGCAGCGCGTCGAGCGCACCCAGCACCCAGTCCGGGGGCGCCGTGTCCGCGCAGGCGGCGAGGCAGAGTTCGGACGCGTAGCGGTCGACCAGGCGGCGCAGCGGTGCGGTGCAGTGGGCGTAGGGGGCGGCGACCGCGGCGTGCGTGGTGAGTTCGGGGACCGCGCCGCCGCTGAACGCCGTGTAGCCCGCGCCGCGCAGCAGCGTCGTGCACTCCTGGAGGAAGGCGGCGTGGTGCGACTGCCGGGGGTCGAGAGAGCGGACGAGCTCCGCGTACGGGACGTGGTGCGGCCAGTCGATGCGCAGCGCCTTGGCGGTACGGCGCAGCCGCCCGACCGCGCCGTCGGGCGCGGTCGGCAGGGTCCGCAGGATGCCCGTCCCCGAGTCGATCATGAGCTCGGCGGCGGCCATGCCGGTGAGCAGGGAGATCTGGGCGTTCCAGCCGTCGGCGGGCAGAGGGGCGCGGAAGGCCGGCTCGTAGGTGCCGGCGCGCTCGACGATCTCCTGCTCGGGCACGTTGAGGGAGATGCCGCCCCGGTCCACCTCCAGTTGCTCGCGCAGCCGCCCGATGTCCCGCAGCAGGGCGACGGGCTCCTCCGCGGTGCCGTCGTCGATGGCCTTCTGCACCCCGTCGTAGTCGAGCTTCGCCCGGCTGCGTACGAGGGCGCGGCGCACGTCGGTCGTCGTGACGCGGCCGTCCGCGTCGAGGTCGAGCGTCCACAGGACCGCGGGGCAGGTCTGGTCGGGGAGCAGGCTCGCGGCGCCCTCGCTCAGCGCGGTGGGGTGCAGCGGGACCTTCTCGTCGGGGAAGTAGAGGGTGGTGACGCGCCGGTGTGCCTCGGCGTCCAGCGGGCCGCCCGGGGTGACGTACGCGGCGACGTCGGCGATCGCGTACCGCACCCGGAAACCGCCGGTGTCGCGTCTCCTCTCCAGGTGCATGGCCTGGTCCAGGTCGACGGAGGCGGGTGGGTCGATGGTGAACAGCGGGATGTCCGTGGCGTCGTGCCCGGGCAGCCGCGGCGCCGCGACGGCCCGCTCCGTCTCCGCGAGAACCTCGGCGGAAAACCCCTCCGGCACCTCCAACTCCACACGCAGCTCACGCAGCGCGGCCCGCAAGGAAGCCTCCGCTGCGCCGGTCACACGAAGGTGGCGGCGAGGCATGCTCCCGAGCGTAGGCCGGACGGCGCGGCTCGGCACCTGGTGCCTCCGCCTGCCCCCCTGTGGGCCCGCCGGGCTGCTCCCCTGTGGGCAATCGTGCCGCAGGGCGGCACGGGTGGGCACAGCCCACGGCGCCGGGGGCCGCGAACGAGGGCGGAAGCCCGGTGCAGGCGGGCACAGCCCACGGTGCAGGGGAAGGGGGACGGAGGCGCAGGACCGGTGCGGGCGGGCAGGGGCACGGTGCAGGCCGCAGGGGCGAGGGCGGCAACCCCGGAAGCTGCAACCGGACCCCGTACGCTTCGCAAGGGGCCGCACCCCCCTCCCCGTACCGCATAAGGAGTCCCACCGTGCTCGTCCTGCTCCCCCCGTCCGAAGGCAAGGCCCCGTCCGGCCGCGGTGCGCCGCTGAAGCCGGAGTCCCTGTCGTTGCCGGGTCTCGCCGAGGCGCGGCGGGCGGTGCTCGACGAGCTGGTCGAGCTGTGTGCCGCGGACGAGGAGAAGGCGCGGGCCGTGCTCGGGCTGAGCGAGGGCCTGCGCGGCGAGGTCGCGAAGAACGTCGAGCTGCGCACGGCGGGCGCGCGTCCGGCCGGGGAGATCTACACGGGCGTCCTGTACGACGCCCTGGACCTCGCCTCGCTCGACGCCGCTGCCAAGCGCCGCGCCGCCCGTTCGCTGCTGGTCTTCTCCGGCCTGTGGGGCGCCGTCGGCGTGAGCGACAAGATCCCCTCCTACCGCTGTTCGATGGGCGTGAAGCTGCCGGGTCTCGGCGCGCTCGGTGCGCACTGGCGTACGCCGATGGCCTCCGTGCTGCCGGAGGCGGCGGGCGACGGGCTCGTCCTCGATCTGCGGTCGTCGGCGTACGCGGCGGCGTGGAAGCCGAAGGGCGAGGTCGCGGGGCGGACGGCGACGGTGCGGGTGCTGCACGCGCAGGTCGACGAGCGGACGGGCGTCGAGAAGCGGTCCGTCGTCTCGCACTTCAACAAGGCGACCAAGGGGCGGATCGTGCGGTCCCTGCTCAGCACGGGAGCCGCGCCGAAGGACCCGGCCGAGCTGGTGGAGGCGCTGCGGGATCTGGGTCATGCGGTGGAGGCGGAGGCCCCGGCCAAGGCGGGCAGGCCGTGGGCGCTCGACGTGGTGGTGCGCGAGATCCACTGACGGAGCGCGGAGGCGTTGCAGCATGCGCAATGACCTTTGCGCATGCTGAGTACGTCGGGGCAGGATGCCCCTATGACCTCCTCCGCGCCCTCCCCCGCCGCCGCACCGGACTCCGTCCTCGATCTCGCCCCCGTCGTCCCCGTGGTCGTCGTCGAGAACCTCGACGACGCCGTGCCGATGGCGCGGGCCCTGGTCGCGGGCGGGCTGCCCGCGATCGAGGTGACCCTGCGGACGCCCGTCGCGCTCGACGCGATCTCGGCCATCGCCGCCGACGTGCCGGACGCGGTGGTCGGCGCGGGCACCGTCATATCGGCGCGCAACGTCGCCGATTCCGTGGAGGCGGGCGCCCGCTTCCTCGTCAGCCCGGGCTGGACGGACACGCTGCTGGACGCGATGCAGGGCTCCGGCGTGCCGTTCCTGCCGGGCGTCTCGACGACCTCGGAGGTCGTGGCGCTGCTCGAACGCGGCGTCAGCGAGATGAAGTTCTTCCCCGCCGAGGCCGCGGGCGGCACCGCCTACCTGAAGTCGCTCGGCGCCCCGCTGCCGCAGGCCCGCTTCTGCCCGACCGGCGGCATCACCCCGGCCGCCGCGCCCTCCTACCTCGCGCTGCAGAACGTCGGCTGCGTGGGCGGCAGTTGGATGCTGCCCGCCGATGCCGTCGCGGCCAAGGACTGGGCCCGTGTGGAGTCCCTGGCCCGCGAGGCGGCGTCCCTGCGCTGAGCCCCGCGGGGCCTAACGCAGGTGTGACGTGTCGTTGAGGAGTCGTACGGAGGCGTTGCCGTCGGCGTAGTACGCCACCGCCGACACCGAGGCCGCCGAGAGTTCCATGCGGAACAGGGACTCCGGCGGGGCGCCGAGCGCGAGGCGCACCAGCGTCTTGATGGGCGTGACATGCGTGACGAGCAGGACCGTGCGGCCCGCGTAGGCCTCGGTCAGGCGGTCGCGTGCCGCCGACACCCGGCGGGAGACCGCCGTGAACGACTCGCCGCCGGGCGGCGCCGCCTTCGGCGAGGCCAGCCAGGCGTTCAGCTCCTCCGGCTGGCGCTCGCGCACCTCGCCGAAGGTCAGCCCCTCCCAGGCCCCGAAGTCCGTCTCGCGCAGGCCCTCTTCGATGTGGACGTCGAGTCCGAGGCGGGCGGCGACGGTGTGCGCGGTCTCCTGGCAGCGCTTGAGCGGCGAGGAGACGATCGCCTGGATCGTGCCGCGCGTGGCGAGTGCGGCCGCGGCCCGCTCGCGGCCCACGTCGGAGAGGGACGGGTCGGACCCGCCGCTCCCGGAGAACCGCTTCTCGGGCGTGAGCGCGGTCTCGCCGTGCCGCAGCAGGACGAAGGTCGCGGGGGCGCCCAGGTCGGCGGGCGCGGCCCAACCGACGGGCGGGGTCGCCGTGTTCTGCGCGGCCCGGGCGTCGGCGCTCTCCGGACCCTCTGCACTCTCCGCCGTCGCCGTGCCCGTACGCGAGGTGGCAAGGGCCGCCCGCGCACGTGCCGCGCCCGCCGCCGCGTCGCCGGGCGGGCCCGCGGGTGCCTCGGCGGCCGACCGCGCGGCCCGCGCGTCGAGCTCCGCCGTCGACGCCGAGGGCGACCACTGCTTGCCGCGCTTGCCCGCGTCCATCGCCTCGTTCGCGAGCCGGTCCGCGTGCTTGTTCTTCTCGCGCGGGATCCACTCGTACGTCACCTGGGACGACGGGTAGACCCGCGCGGCCTCGGCGGCGAGCGGCTTCATGTCGGGGTGCTTGATCTTCCAGCGGCCCGACATCTGCTCGACGACGAGCTTGGAGTCCATGCGGACGTGGACGGACGCGGCCGGGTCCAGCTGGTGCGCCGCCTTCAGTCCTGCCACCAGACCCTTGTACTCGGCGACGTTGTTCGTCGCGACGCCGATGTACTCCGCGGCCTCCATCAGGGTCTCCCCCGTGGCCGCGTCGATGACCACTGAGCCGTAGCCCGCGGGCCCCGGGTTGCCCCGGGAGCCGCCGTCGGCCTCGACGATGAACTCGCGCATGTACAGGGGTCCTTACAGGCCGGACTCGGACGTACGGACCAGGATGCGGCGGCAGTTCTCGCAGCGCACCACGGTGTCCGGGGACGCGGCCTTCACTTCGTTGACCTCGGTGATGTTGAGCTCCAGGCGGCAGCCCTCGCAGCGCCGCTGGTAGAGCTTGGCGGCGCCGATGCCGCCCTCCTTCTCACGCAGCTTGTCGTAGAGCTTCAGCAGGTCGGCGGGGACCGAACCCGCCACGACCTCGCGCTCCTTGCCGACCGTGGCGGCCTCGCCGTCGAGCTCCTCGAAGGCGGCGTCGCGGCGGCCCGTCGCGGCGTCGATCTTCGACTGCACGGAGGAGACGCGTCCGGTCAGCTCGGTGACCCGCTCCTGCGCGGACTCGCGGCGCTCCATGACCTCGAGGACGACGTCCTCCAGGTCGCCCTGGCGCTTGGCCAGCGAGGCGATCTCCTTCTGGAGGTTCTCCAGGTCCTTGGGCGAGGTGACCGCGCCCGAGTCGAGGCGCTGCTGGTCGCGGGCCGCGCGCTGGCGGACCTGGTCGACGTCCTGCTCCGCCTTGGTCTGCTCGCGGGCGCAGTCGCTCTCCTCCGTCGTCGCGGCGACGAGCAGGTCGCGCAGCTGCGCGAGGTCCTTGTTCAGCGACTCGATCTCGGCGTGCTCGGGCAGCGACTTCTTCTTGTGCGCGAGCTGCTGCAGGCGTACGTCCAGGGCCTGGACGTCGAGCAGTCGGATCTGGTCGGCGGGCGCGGCGTTCAGTTGGGGGCTCCTGTGGTGTGGGAAGTCGAGGCCGCGTGGGCGGTCCAGGGGTCGGTGACCGTCTTCGAGACGTGGACGCGAAGGCCCCATCCGTGACGGTCGGAAATCTCGTCGAGCTGGGCTGCGGCCAGCTCGCACCAGGGCCACTCGGTGGCCCAGTGCGCCGCGTCGAGCAGCGCGAGAGGCGTGCGTTCGCGGGCCTCGGACGCCGGGTGGTGGCGCAGGTCCGCGGTGAGGAAGGCGTCGACGCCCGCGGCGCGCACGTCGTCGAAGAGGCTGTCGCCCGAGCCGCCGCTGACCGCGACCGTGCGGATCAGCTGCTCCGGGTCGCCCGCGACACGGATGCCCTGCGCGGTGGCGGGCAGCCGCTTGGCGGCGCGCTCGGCCAGCTCGCTCAGGGTCAGGGGGTGGTCGAGTTCGCAGATCCTGCCGAGGCCGCGACGGCCCCGCTGATCGGCGGGGTCCGGTACGAGCGGGCGTACGACACGGAGGTCGAGCGCGCCCGCGAGCGCGTCGGAGACGCCCGGGTCGGCGCGGTCGGCGTTGGTGTGCGCGACGTGCAGCGCGACGTCGTTCTTGATCAGGTCGTGGACGACGCGGCCCTTGAAGGTGGACGCCGCGACCGTCGTCGTACCCCGCAGATAGAGCGGGTGGTGGGTGACCAGGAGCTGGGCACCGAGCCGCACCGCCTCGTCGGCGATCTCCTGGACGGGGTCGACGGCGAACAGGACGCGCGACACCTCGGTGTCGGGGTCGCCGCAGACCGTGCCGACCGCGTCCCAGCTCTCGGCCAGTTCGGCGGGCCACAGGGCGTCGAGCGCGGCGAGTACTTCTGACAGACGGGGCACGGGGAAAAGGCTACCTTCCCCGAATGCCCGGCAGGTCTTGCGTTACCGACCGCTGTCGGTCGGCTACGGACCGGCGGTGGGGCCCGTCAGGGGCGCGGGGAACTGCGCGAGCGGCTTGTTCTGGGCTGAGCGCGCAGTCCCCGCGCCCCTGACGGGGCGCCTCTTACGGGGCGAGGTTCGTCTTGAGGTCGTCCAGGACGGAGTCCGCCGCCGTCACACCGAGGCCCAGGTACCAGGTCTCGTCGGGAACGTCCTTGGCCTGGCCCTTCTTGACCGCGTCGAGCTTCTTCCACAGGGGGTTCTTCTCGGCGCCGGAGCGGTCGGTCTTCGACGCGTCGCCGTAGACGCCCGTGAAGATCCAGTCCGCGTCGGCCTGGTCGATCTTCTCCGGGCTGACCTCGACGGCGAGATCGTTGACCTGCTGGTTCTTGGGCCGCGGCAGGCCCGCGTCGTCGAGGATCGTGCCGATGAAGGACGCCTTGGCGTAGAGGCGGATGCGGTCCGGCATGTAGCGGAGCATCGTGATCGTCGGCTTCTTGCCGTCGTGGGCCGCGCCGATCTCCTTGCCGAGGGCCTTCGCCTTCTTCTCGTACGCGGAGAGCTCCTCCTTGGCCTTGGCGGTCTTGTCGAGCGCGGCGGCGTTCAGGAGGTAGTTCTCCTTCCACGTGAAGCCGGGGCGGATCGAGAAGACCGTGGGGGCGATCTTGGAGAGCTGCGGGTAGAGCTTGGCGGCGCGCAGCTCGCTGCCGAGGATCAGGTCCGGCTTGAGGTTCGCGATGGCTTCCAGGTTGAGGGAGTTGATCGTGCCGACGTCCTTGGGGTCGCCGGCCTCCTTCTTGAGGTAGCCGGGGATGCCGTCGTCGCCCTCGGTGGGGGCGTAGCCGACGGGCTTGATGCCGAGCGAGACGACGTTGTCGAGTTCGCCGACGTCCAGGACCACGACGCGCTTGGGCTGCGCCTTCAGCTCGGTCTTGCCGTGGGCGTGCGTGATGGTGCGCGGGAACTCGCCCGGCTTGGCCGTGGTGCCCATCTTCGCCGTCTGCTCGGCGGCCTTGGCGAAGTCGTCGCCGCCCTGGGCGACGGCCTTGCTGCCGCTGCCGTTCTCGGACTTCGCGGAGCCGTCCTCCGACCCGCAGGCCGCGAGCGAGAGTGCGGCGGTCACGGCGAGGGCGACGGCTGCGGTGCCGCGGCGGTTGCGCCGTACGGACCGGATGGACACGGACATCGGGACTCCAGGGGGTGCGCCGCTCGGATCCGACCGAGCTTAGGTTCGCCTAACTTTAAGCGGAGCCGCCTCTCCCAGCACAACCGCCCCCGTCCCCTCAGTCGAATCGGGACATTGCCACCCTTCTGTGTGAAGTGAACAGTCACAGGTGCCACGCCAGTGCGTACGAAAACTAGCTTCGGGGCCGGAGGTGACACCCACGATGACGACAGCGCCACCCGCGCCGGCCCCGCACCGGGCCCCCGCCCGCCCAGCGGGGTGCACGATCGCGGCGGACGGGTCGTACGCAGCGCGCCTGGCCCGTGGCGGGGACGCGCCGGACGCCTGGTTCCCGGAGCGCTGGACGCTCGGCTCCGCGGAGCCCTATGCGGTGCCGCTGCCCGGCAACCAGCCCGAGGAGCCGGACACGGAGGTGCTGCCGATGTCCGACGGGCGCGTCCTCATCCACCGCGTGGTGGACGCACGCCACACCTTCGCGCTGCTCTACCCGACGGGCCCCGACACCGGCGAAGTGCCTCTCGGGGCCGTGGAATGCGGCGAGTTGAGGCTGCTGCCGCCCGCGCCGGGCGGCAGCCGCGCGTATGCGGTCGCACCCGGCGAGCACTCGTCCGCCGTGTGGCTGGTGGCGGGCGGCGCCTTCGGGCCCGAGCATCTCGCGGAGATCCCGGGGCGCTGCTCGGGCGGCGTCTGGCTGGACGGCACGGACCGCATGCTCGCCCTGGACCGCACGCTGGAGGGGCGCACCAAGACGGTCGCCGTGGACCTGGAGCGCGGCGGCGAGGTCTCGCCGCTCCTGCAGATCTCCGAGGAGAGCGACGACCGGCTGCTGCTCGCGGACCACGACAGCGGTCTGCTGCTGCTCCGCTCGGACGCCCCCGGGCAGGACCGGCTCGGCTGGGGTGTCCTCGGCGGTACGCGTCCGGTGCGCTTCCCCGAGTGTCTGCGGCTGCCCGGTCTCGCGCTCACGCCGTTCGCGATCCAGCCGGGGCAGGTGCTCATGCCGGAGGGCTGCGCGGTGGCGCTGCGGATCGAGGGGCCCGCGGGCAGCTGGCTCGGCACCTGGCGGCCCGCCGAGCGCAGACTGCGCCAACTGGCGGCGCCCGAGGGGTGGTTGACCGGCACCGGATGGTGGACGCGGCAGGGCGAGCTCTGTCTGCCGTATGCGACGAAGGCCGCGCCGTGCGGTGTCGCCCGGCTCGACGCGGCCCCGCCTCCCGCGCCGCCCGAACCGGAAACGTGCAGGTCGAAGGCGCCCGCGGAGGATCCGCCGAAGCCCGTGGTGGCGCGGCCCGTGCCCTTGCAGCAGGCACCTCTCACCGGGCGATCGGCGGGCGGTTAGACTCGCCCGGCTGTACCGAACGATCTTCTTACGGGGTGAGTAGTTTGATGACGACCGAGACCAGTACGGAGACCCAGTGGAACACCACGCCGCAGGACGCGGCGGCCGCGCACTCCGGTGCCGGTAACCAGCTTTCGGGCAACCGCCTTTCCGGTGCCGGCCGGCACCGGGGCCCGGTGGCCGAGCACGACGAGGCCGCGGCGCCGAGCGGACGGCACCGCAGGCAGGACCAGGCGTCCTGACCCGACGCACCCGGCAGGGGCCCGGCACCATCTGGTGCCGGGCCCCTGCGCGTTGGCGCACCTCGAAGGGGCGCGCGCTCAGTCCCGCTTGAGCGCGAGGACCTCCGCCGCCGCGAACGTCTCGTTCGGCGGCCGGTCCGCGTAGTACGGCGAGATCAGCTCGTCCAGTTCGTCGAAGGTGAACGTCTCCTTCACCGCGTCGAACTTGGCGGCCACCTTGGGCCGTTCGACGATCGCGACCATGCCGCCGTGCACCACGAGCAGCTGCCCGTTGACCTTGGCGGCGGCGGGCGACGCCAAGTAGCCGACCAGGGGCGAGACATGCTCGGGCGCCAGCGGGTCGAGCTGGCCCGCGCCCGGCTCCTGGAAGCCCTGGAAGACGTCCTCGGTCATCCGCGTACGGGCGCGCGGGCAGATGGCGTTGGCGGTCACGCCGTACTTGGCGAGGGCGAGCGCCGTCGACGTGGTGAGACCGACGATGCCGCCCTTGGCCGCCGCGTAGTTGGGCTGGCCCGCGGATCCGGCGAGATACGCCTCCGACGAGGTGTTCACGATCCGCCCGTACACCGGAACGCCCGCCGCCTTGGAGCGCTCGCGCCAGTGCGCCGCCGCGAAGTGGGTGGTGTTGAAGTGGCCCTTGAGGTGGACGTGGATGACCGAGTCCCACTCGGCCTCGCTCATCGAGAAGATCATCCGGTCCCGCAGGATGCCCGCGTTGTTGACCAGGATGTCGAGTTTCCCGTAGGTGTCGATCGCCGACTGGACGAGCGCGCGGGCCTGTTCGTGGTCCGCGACGTCGCCGGTGTGGGCGACGGCCTGTCCGCCGGCGGCCCTGATCTCGGCGGCGACCTCCTCGGCGGGCGCCGCGGACGCCTCGCCCGAGCCGTCGCGGCCCGGCTGCCCGAAGTCGTTGACGACGACGCTCGCGCCGAGCCGGGCCAGTTCCAGGGCCTCGGCGCGGCCGAGGCCGCGGCCCGCACCGGTGACGATCGCGGACAGGCCAGCAAGTGGCAGTGACATCAAAGTCCTCTCAGAGCTAGGCGGTTCGGATCCCGGCCGCGGGTTCGGATCCCCCCGCGGTTCGGTTGCCGCGGCGGGTCAGATCTCGATGCAGGTGCGCAGGGCCACGCCCGTGCGCATCTGGTCGAGCGCCTCGTTGATCTCGGCGAGCGGTACGCGGTGCGTGATCAGGCCCTCCAGGTCGATGCGGCCCGCCCGCCACAGCGCGATGGCCCGCTCGTACGAGGTGAGGACGTCGCCCCCGCCGTACATGGACGGCAGGATCCGCTTCTCGTCGAAGAACAGCTCGAACATGTTGAGCTGCAGGTTGTCGTCCATGGCGCCCGCGCCGACGACGCACAGGGTGCCGCCGCGCCGGGTCGTCTCGTACGCCGTGCGGGCGGTGGCCGACTTGCCGACGACCTCGAAGACGTAGTCGAAGCCCTCGCCCGCGGTGATCCGCTGCTTGGCGTCGGCGAGTTCGTCCGGCGAGACGGCTTCCGTGGCACCGAACCTGAGGGCGGCCTCGCGGCGCGACGCGACCGGGTCGACGGCGACGATCTGCGCCGCGCCCTTGAGCCGGGCGCCCTGGATCGCGGAGATGCCGACGCCGCCGCAGCCGATGACGGCGACCGACGAACCGGCCGCCACGTCCGCGGTGTTGATCGCGGCACCGAGCCCCGTGGTCACCCCGCAGCCGATCAGCGCCGCGATGTCGAAGGGCACGTCGTCGGGGATCGGTACGGCGCACCCGGCGTCGACGACGACCTCCTCGGCGAAGGTGCCGGTGCCCGCGAAGCCGAAGACGTCACTGCCGGGGCGCTTGAAGTTGGGGGTGCCCGCGTTCATGAATCCGGCGAGGCAGAGCTGGGTCTGGCCGCGCTTGCAGGCCGGACAGGTGCCGCAGGCGGGCAGCCAGCACAGCAGCACGCGGTCGCCCGGGGCGAGGCCGCTCACGCCGTCCCCGACGTCGACGATCTCGCCCGCGCCCTCGTGTCCGGGGACGAAGGGGGCGGGCTGCGGCAGCACGCCGTTCATCGCGGAGACGTCGGAGTGGCACAGTCCCGTCGCCCGGACACGGATCTTCACCTTGCCCGGGCCGAAGCCCGTCGCCTCGACGTCGTCGAGGACCTCGAGCTTGTCCTGGCCTATCTCGTGCAGTACGGCTGCGCGCATGGTGCGGCTCCTCACTGGCTGATCAGGATCGCTGGCCGATCAGTCACTGACTGATCAAGAGTGTTCGACGATGGTGTCGGCGAGTACCGGCGCGTCGTCCCGCTCGACCGCCGTCACGGTCGCCTGGACCCGGCCCTCGGTGCGCCACATGCGGATCCGCAGGGTCTCGCCGGGGAAGACGATCCCGGCGAAGCGCGTGCGATAGCTCCGCACCCGGGAGACGTCGCCGCCGAGCAGTGTGTCCACCACGGCCTTGAGCGTCATCCCGTAGGTGCACAGGCCGTGCAGGATCGGCTTGTCGAAGCCCGCGAGCTTGGCGAACTCGGGGTCGGCGTGCAGCGGGTTCCAGTCGCCGGAGAGGCGGTAGAGCAGCGCCTGGTCCTCGCGGACGGGCCGCTCCACGACCTTGTCGGGCTCGCCCTCGGGGGCCGGGACGCGGGCGGAGGGGCCGCGGTCGCCGCCGAACCCGCCTTCGCCGCGTACGAAGATCTGGGCGTCGCTCGTCCACAACGGCCCGTCGGCGTCGGCGACTTCGGTGCGCAGCACGAGGATCGCGGCCTTGCCCTTGTCGTACACGGCGGCGACCTTGGACGCGCTGGTGGCCCTGCCCTCGACCGGGATCGGGCGGTGCAGCGTGATGTCCTGGCCGCCGTGCAGGACCGCGGCGAGGTTCACCTCGATGCCGGGCGCGGAGAGCCCGCCGACGACGCCCATGCCCGCGCCCGCGACGGTGGCGAAGCTGGGCAGGACGTGCAGCTCGGACTCCAGCGTGTAGCGCAGCTCGTCGGGGTCGGTGGCGGGCAGGCCCGCGCCCAGGCCCAGGTGGTAGAGCTGGATGTCCTTGTGGTCCCAGGCGATCTCGGCTGACCGGGGCTCCGCGGCGACGGCCTTCGCGGCGTCAATGGGCATGGGGTGGCAACTCCTTGGGCCGGAGGTCAAGACCTCGGTGCGGCCGTCCGCACCGTCGGCCGCACCGAGGTCGCAACAGGGCCGGAGGGCCGGTCCGCGAACCGGCCCGTTCTAGAACGCGTTCCAGTCCGGCGATCCCATGTATAGCCGAGGCCCCGGGAGTTGTGAAGACTCCTGACGCGACGTCAGATCTGCGGTTGTGACATTTGTACCGGCCGAGTCCGTACAGGCGCATCTGCCGCCGCCCCACCCCCGATCCATAGCGTCGTGGTCATGACGAAGACATCACCCGCGGCCACGACGCGGACACCACAGGACGGGCCCGCGGTGGCCTTCACCGGAGCCGTCAAGGCCTTCGGCCCGGTCCGCGCCGTGGACGGCCTCGACCTGGAGATCACGGCGGGCGAGACCGTCGCCCTGCTCGGCCGCAACGGCGCGGGCAAGTCCACCGCCCTCTCCCTGCTGCTCGGCCTGAACGAACCCGACGCGGGCTCGGTGCGGCTCTTCGGGCAGAGCCCGGCGCGGGCCGTCGCCGCGGGCCGGGTCGGCGCGATGCTGCAGGAGGGCCGCCAGGTGCCGCGCGTCACCGTCCGCGAACTCGTCGGCTTCGTCGCCCGCACCTACCCCGCGCCGATGCCCGTCGCCCGCGCCCTCGACCTCGCGGGCATCGCCGCACTCGCCGGACGGCGCGTGGACAAGCTGTCCGGCGGCCAGATGCAGCGGGTTCGGTTCGCCGTCGCGCTCGCCGGTGACCCGGCGCTCGTGGTGCTCGACGAGCCGACCGCCGCCCTGGACGTCGAGGCCAGACACGCCTTCTGGGACTCGATGCGGGCCTACGCGCGGTCCGGCCACACCGTGCTGTTCTCCACCCACTACCTGGAGGAGGCCGACGCGCACGCCGACCGGATCGTCGTCATCGACCGCGGCAGGACCGTCGCCGACGGCACCGGCGAACAGCTGCGGCGCGCGGCGGGCGGCAGCCTGGTCGCCTTCGACCTCGCGGGCCGCCCCACCGAAGGGCTCACCGAACTGCCCGGCGTACTCGCCCTCGAGGTACGCGGCGACCGGGCCCGGCTGCGCACCGAGGACTCCGACGCGACGGTCGTGGCGCTCGCCGCGCTCGGCGCGATCCGCGGCCTCGAAGTCGCGCCCGCGTCCCTGGACGACGCGTTCCTCGCCCTCACGTCCGCCCCCGCCGCGCGTCTGGAGACCGTGTGATGATCCTCGACTACATCAGGCTCGAAGTCCGCAGGACCCTGCGCGAGACCACCTTCGTGGTCTTCGGCGTCGGCATGCCGGTCCTCATGTACCTCCTCTTCACCAACATCGGCGGCGCGGACGGCGCCGACGCCCAGGACTGGAAGACCGGCACCATGGTCGGCATGGCCGCGTACGGCGCCCTCGGCTCGGCCCTCGCCACCGGCACCGGCGTCGCCGAGGACAAGTCGATCGGCTGGCTGCGGCAGCTGCGGATCACCCCGATGCGGCCCCGCGACGTGGTGCTCGGCCGGGCCCTCGCCGGCTCCGTGACGGTGCTGCCCTCCGTCGCCGCGGTGCTCGTGGCGGGCGCCCTGGTCAACGACGTACAACTGGGCGCGGGGCAGTGGACGGCGCTCCTGCTGCTCCTCTGGCTCGGCGCCCTGCCCTTCACACTGCTCGGCATCGGCAACGGCTACCGCCTCACCGCCCAGACCACCGGCGTCGTCAACGTCGCCTGCAACCTCGGGCTCGCGGTCATCGGCGGCCTGTGGTTCCCGGTGAGCGAGTTCCCCGACTGGCTGCGCACCATCGGCGCCTACACGCCCGCCCACCGCTTCGCCGACCTCGGCTGGTCCGCGACGGACGGCAACGCGCCGGGGCTCGGCACCATCACGGTCCTCGGCGCCTGGCTGCTGGCCTTCGGTTCGTACGCTGTGGTCTCGTATCGCCGGGCCGCGCGGACCGTGTGACCGTGAACCGCGTGACGGGAAAGGGGACGACCGTGTCCTTGAAGCACAGGACCACCTGCCGGATGCGGGAGTGGCAGGACGCCCGCCGGGCGTGGAAGTCCGACTGGGCCGAGGCCAAGCCCGCCTGGCGCGCCAGGAAGAAGAGGGGCGAGGTCCCCGAGGAGATCGGCCCGCCCAACGGCTTCGCCCTGCTGCCCTGGCTGCTCATGGGCATGGGCGCCTTCTCGCACCTGCTCCAGGGCAAGACCGCCAACCCGTGGATCGCGGGCGCGGGCATCCTCGCCTTCAACTCCCTCTACATCGCCGTCGTGTTCCGCGCCTTCGACAAGAAGCTGCGCACCGCGCCCGCCACGCTCTGGTGCCTCGGCGCCCTGGCCGCCCTCACCGTCGCGCTCGCCGCGGGCTACGGCGGCAGCTGGCTGATGTTCTTCCCGCTGCTCGGCCTCGCCACCGGATCCGTCGTACGGGGCCGGTGGCTCGGCCCCGTCGGCCTCGGCCTCGGCGCCCTCGCGGGCGCCATCGGCGGGGCCAAGGAGGGCTGGGACGCGGCGAACATCGTGTACGGCACGTTCCTGTCCGTGATGGTGACCGCGGCGATCCTCTCGCTGTCCGAGACGGTGCGCGAACTGCGGGCCGCCCGCGAGGAGTTGGCCCGCAACGCCGTCGAGAAGGAACGCCTGCGCTTCTCCCGCGACCTGCACGACCTGCTCGGCCACACGCTCTCCGTGATCGTGGTGAAGGCGGAAGCCACCCGGCGCCTCGCCCCGCGCGACCTCGACGCGGCGCTCGGCCAGGTCTCCGACATCGAATCCGTCGGCCGGCAGGCGCTCACCGAGATCCGCGAGGCCGTCACCGGCTACCGCGAGGGCAGCCTCGCCACGGAACTCGACCACGCCCGCGATCTGCTCGGCGCGGCGGGGATCGAGACGGTCGTCCGCCAGTCGGGCCCGCCCCTCGCCCCGCAGAGCGCGGCACTCCTCGGCTGGGTGGTCCGCGAGTCCGCCACCAATGTCGTACGTCATTCCGGCGCGGCCCACTGCGAGATCGAGGTCACCGGTACCGCCGAACGGGCCCGTCTCGTCATCACCGACGACGGACGCGGCCCCGGCCCCGGCACCCCCGGCAGCGGCCTCAAGGGCCTGGCCGAACGACTCGCCACAGCAGGCGGCTCCCTCACCTCCGGCCCCACCCCCCACACCGGCTTCCGAGTCACCGCGGAACTACCGATCACCGAAACGGATCCGGTACCGGCGGGCGGGTAGGGGGCGCGCTCGCCGGGGGCGGGTAGGGGCCGCCCGCCGGAGCAGGTAGGGGCCGCCCGCCGGAGCGGGGCGGCCAGGGGGCGTGGTGTGGCCGTGGGACGGGGCGGCGACGGCGGACGGGACCGTGCCCCCCCGGGGGTGTGACCGTCGGGGGGCGTGACCGCCGGGGGCGACATGTGACCGTCGGAGACGGGGAGCGGAGGCCGGGCGGGGAGCGGGCGCTGGACGGGGCGCGGGCGCCAGACGGGACCGGGACCGGGACCGCCGAACAGACCGCGGACGCCAGACGGGACACACCCGCCCGGCGCGACGT
>NZ_JBHYJI010000004.1:161028-267541 GCF_042740435.1 Streptomyces sp. NPDC059002
ACGTGACCGCCCGACGGGCCACGGGCGCGGACGGACCGCGGACGCAGGACGAGACGCGGACGCCAGACGGAACCGGGACCGGGACCGGGGCCGCCGAACAGACCGCGGACGCCAGACGGGACACACCCGCCCGGCGGGACGTGACCGCCCGACGGGCCACGGGCGCGGACGGACCGCGGACGCAGGACGAGACGTACCCGCCCGACCAGACGTGCCCGCCCCACGGGACGTGACCGTCCGGCGGTCGCGTTCCGCCGGACGGCCCGCGGGCGTTGTCGGGGCGGAGGTCAGTGCCCGGGCGTTCGGCCGGGACTCAGAAGTGGACCTCCACGCAGGCGCGGCCGCGTGACTCCATGCCGCCGCCCGTGTGCTCCCAGCCCTCGGCGCAGAGCACGGAACCGTTGGGGAGGTCGCGGCCCACGGGGATCGTGTACTTCTGGTGGTAGCCCCAGAACTGCGTCGCGCTGTTCTGGTCGATGCCGCCGCCCCAGACATGGAAGTGCCCGGTGAAGTCGCCGTTCCAGGTGGTCGACGCGCCGATCCGCTCCACCCGCAGGCCACTGCCCTCGACATCGATGCACGTGCGCTGGTTGCAGCCCGTCGCCCCCGCGAACGCCGACGGCGCCCCGGCCATCAGGAGCAGGCCCACACCCACCGCGCCAAGCCCCATGCGCGCGGCCCAATTCGCCCTGGAAACCATGCCGTTCATTCCCGCTCTCTCCTTGCCGAAGTGATCACCCCGTGCGGGGCGGCATGATCGTGGCAGGCTCCGCACGGCGCACCGCCCCATCCGGCGGCTCCGGACGACAGCTCCACCCGAACGAGTGCGAGAGCCGGTTCCTGGGGTGACCCATATCCTCTTCCTGTGACGGAGATGCCGCAGGACCACCGCCCGATGAAGTCCGTGAGAGTCCTCCTCGCCGAGGACCAGGGCATGATGCGGGGCGCGCTCGCCCTGTTGCTCGGCATGGAGGCGGACATCGAGGTCGTCGCCCAGGTCGGGGCGGGGGACGAGATCGTGGCGGCGGCGCTCACCAGCCGCCCCGACGTGGCCCTGCTCGACATCGAACTGCCGGGCCGCAGTGGCCTGGACGCGGCCGCCGACCTGCGCGAGGAGTGCCCCGACTGCCGGGTCCTGATCCTCACGACCTTCGGCAGGCCCGGCTATCTGCGTCGCGCCATGGAGGCGGGCGCGGTCGGCTTCCTCGTCAAGGACGGACCGGTCGAGGACCTCGCCGAGGCGATCCGCAAGGCGCTGCGCGGCGAGACCGTCATCGACCCGGCGCTCGCCGCGGCCGCCCTGAGCGCGGGCCCCAGTCCGCTGACCGCCCGCGAGGCCGACGTCCTGAAGGCCGCGGTGGACGGGGCGACGGTCGCCGACATCGCGGGCAAGGTGCATCTGTCGGAGTCGACGGTGCGGAACTATCTGTCGGCGGCCATCGGCAAGACCGGGACGCGGAACCGGATGGAGGCGGTGCGGGAGGCTCGGCAGCGGGGGTGGCTCTGATCCGGTGCGGGGTGGCGCCGGACCCGCGGCGGGGCTGATGCCGCATGCCGGTGAGCCCGCGCCGGGGCCGCGTGCCCGTGAGCCCGCGCCATGGCCGGGGCCGCGTGCCGGTGAACCCGCGCCGGGGCCGCGTGCCCGTGAGCCCGCGCCATGGCCGGGGCACATCACCGGCTTCGCCGAGTTCGTCCTCAATCGCCGGACGGGCTTGATATGCGTCTGAGGCTTCCTCAGTCCTCCTGCACCACCTGCACGTCCCCCTTCCCGTCATGGAGCCGGATGGACTGCAGCTTGCCGTCGGGGCCCGGCTCGGACTTTTCCTGGGCGAACCACAGGTAGGCGGAGCCTGCTGCCTTGCGGAGTTCGGGCTCGGAGGTGCCGCCTTCGTATACGTACTCCAGGCGCTTCGTCTTGGGGCCGACGTGCCCGATGGTGAGCCGGTGTCCCTTCAGCTTGAACTCGACCGAGGCGAAGCTCAGGCCGTCGTCGCCGCCCGGCTGCTTGTCCTGGAGGCCGAAGGACACCACGTCGTCCTTGCCGTCGGCCCTGGTGACGATCGTGTACCAGGGCTGGCCGGAGGCCGGGACGGGGTCGGTCGTCCGCTCGTCCCACACGCCTGCCTCGATCATCGCCTTCTTCTGGCCGCGGGCCTCCGCCGCGTCGCGCGGCGGGCCCCATACGCGCAGCTCCACCTGGGCCACCTCGGCCCCCGATCCGTCGAAGAGCTCGGTGAGCCTGGTGAACTGCGGGGTGTACACGTGCCGTTCCTCCGCCGTGCCGGACGCCGCCACCTGGGTCCGCCGGCCGCCGTCCACCACCGCGAGCGCCAGCGATCCCGTCGAGCCCGCGACGGCGACGGCCGCCAGCGCCCCGACCACCCAGCGGCGCGCCTTCCTGCGCCGCCCGCCGCGCATCACCGCCTGGTACGGAGCCGTGCCGATCTCGACCACGTCCGCCGCGTCCGCGAGGCGGTCGGCGATGTCGCTGGGTGCGGCGTCGTGCCGCGCCGGGTCCTGGTCCCTCGTCATTACTTCTCCCCTCGGCTTCCGACCTTCTCGGCCAGTGCGGGTATGGCGCGCAGCTTGGCGATGCCCTTGGCGGCGTTGCTCTTCACGGTGCCGACCGAGCAGCCCATGGCCTCGGCGGTCTGGGTCTCGCTCAGGTCCTCCCAGTACCGCAGGACGACCGCTTCGCGCTGGCGCGCGGGCAGTTGGGCAAGGGCCCGCAGCAGGGCCGCGCGGTCGTCCGCCTGGGCCATGCGGTCGCCGCGCTCGGGCAGGTCGAGCGCCGGGGCCGAGTCCGGCAGCGACAGGAACTCCTTGAGTTTTCGCCGGTGTCTGCGCGCATGCGTGTTGATCATGATCCGGCGCACATAGGCGTCCGGATCACCCGCGCCGCTCACCTTGCGCCAGGACACATACGTCCGCTCCAAGGACGACTGCACCAGGTCCTCCGCCGCGTGCTGCTCCCCCGTAAGGAGAAAGGCCGTGCGCATCAGCTGCGACCAGCGGCTCCTGACGAATCCCTGGAATTCCGCGTCCAGGGCCTGCTTCCGTTCCCCCATGAATGCCTCCCTGCACATTGGAGTCCATGAGGGCCACGAACCGTTGCCTCACCCCTGAGTTGTCTCCTGAGTTGTCTTCTGAGTTGTCTACTGAGCCGTCTTCCGCGCCGTCTTCCGCTCCCCCGGCATCCACAGCAGCATCACCACGACCCCGGCGAGCAGGATGAACCCGCTCGTGCGGAACGCCGCCGCGTAGCCGTCCGTCAGCGCCTGCGGGGTGGTCGAGCCCGCCATGGTCGTCGCCGCCACCGTGGAGAGCACCGCGAGACCCAGCGAACCGCCCATCGTGCGCGAGGTGTTGATCAGTCCGGAGACAAGCCCGGCGTCCTTTGGCTGGGCGCCCGACGTGGCGAGCGAGGCGAGCGGCGTCGAGGCGAGGCCCGCGCCGAGCATCATCACGATGCCGGGCAGCATGATCGCGGTGACATACGCTCCGTCGGCCGTCATGGTCGACTGCCAGCCGAACCCGGCCGCCGCGATGACGATGCCGATCACCGAGACGTTCTTGGCGCCGATCACCGGCATCAGGCGCGGCGCGAGCTTCGAGCCGATGACGATGGTCAGCGACGACGGGATGAGCGCGAGGCCCGCCTTGAGCGGCGAGTAGTCGAGCACGTTCTGGGCGTACAGCGTCATGAAGTACCACATGGCGAACATGCCGCCGCCGCACACGAACATCGCGGCGTTCGCGGCCGACACCGACCGCACCCTGAACAGCTTCAGCGGCATCAGCGGCTCCCGGGTGCGCGCCTCCACGAGGAGGAAGGCGCCGAGCAGCGCGAGCCCTGCGGCCAGCGGCACCAGCGTCTCCGCCGCCGTCCAGCCCTTCTGCTCGGTCTGCACGATGCCGTACGCGAGAGTGGCGAGCCCCGCCGTCACGAGCACCGCGCCCGGCAGGTCGATCCTGCGCGCACCGCCCGCGCGGCTCTCGCTCAGCCAGGCGACGCCCGCGACGATCACCAGCGCGCCGATCGGCACATTGATCAGGAGCACCCAGCGCCAGGACAGCAGGTCGGTGAGGACGCCGCCGACCAGGCCGCCCGCCGCGCCGCCGCCCGCGCCCACCGCCGACCAGGTGCCGATCGCCCTGACCCGCGCCGCGCCCTCGGGCACCGCGGAGGTCAGGATCGTCAGGGTCGAGGGGGCGAGCACCGCGGCGCCGAGGCCCTGCACGGCCCGCGCCACGAGCAGCTGCCACTCGGCCTGCGCGAGCCCGCCCGCGAGGGAGGCCGCGGTGAACAGGGCGAGCCCGACGAGGAACATCCGCTTGCGCCCGAAGAGGTCGCCGGCCCGGCCGCCGAGCAGCATGAAGCCCGCGAAGGCGATGGAGTAGGCGTTGACGACCCACTGCAGCCCGAGGGGGCTCATGCCGAGGTCGGCGCGCATCGACGGCAGGGCGGTGTTCACCACGGAGACGTCGAGGACCACGAGGAACTGCCCCGCGCAGGCGGCGAGCAGCACCGCCCACATGGGGGCGGATTTCTTGCCTGCGGCAACCGGGTCGGCGGCTATGTAAGTGTCGGGGGGCGTCTGAACCATGACGTCCATGTTCTCAAGCGATGGATGCCTTGGGCATCGGGATTTCGCTCCACGGGGGGTCGGGCCGGAGGCCTAGGACCTGGGTCTCCGGCCCGGCACGTTTTCCCCTCCGGTGCCTGGTCCGGTTCCCCTCCGGTGCCTGCTCCGGTTTCGTCTGCGGGAGCGTCGTGGCTTGTCGCGCAGTTCCCCGCGCCCCTGAAACCCAGAGGGCTGCCCGCGCCCCTGAAACCCAGAAGGCTGCCCGCGCCCCTGAATCCCAGAAGACTGCCCGCGGCCCTATGAAGCGCTTCGCAGCAGCGTCACCACCGCTGCGCCCCCGAGGCCGATGTTGTGGGCGAGGGCCACCCTTGCTCCCTCGACCTGTCGGGCCGCCGCCTCGCCGCGGAGTTGCCAGGTCAGTTCGGTGATCTGGGCTATGCCGGTGGCGCCGAGGGGGTGGCCCTTGGAGATGAGGCCGCCGGAGGGGTTCACGACCCAGCGGCCGCCGTAGGTCGTCGCGCCGCTCTCGACGAGCTTGCCGGACTCGCCGGGGGCGCACATGCCGAGGGCCTCGTACGTGAGGAGTTCGTTGATGGAGAAGCAGTCGTGCAGCTCGACGACGTCGACGTCCTCGATGCCGATGCCCGACTTCTCGTACACCTGGCGGGCCGCCTCCCGTGACATCGGCTGTCCGACGGCGTCGATGCACGATCCGGACGCGAAGGACTCCCCGGTGTCGGTGGTCATGGCCTGCGCGGCGATCTCCACGGCGCGGTCGGCGAGGCCGTGCCGTTCCACGAACCGTTCGGAGACCACGACCGCGGCCGCCGAGCCGTCGGAGGTCGGGGAGCACTGGAGTTTGGTGAGCGGGCGGTGGATGGTCTCGGCGGCGAGGATCTCGTCGACGGTGTACGCGTCCTGGAACTGGGCGTACGGATTGTTCACCGAGTGCCGGTGGTTCTTGGCGCCGACCGCGGCGAGCTGCGCCTCTGTGGTGCCGTACTTCTCCATGTGCTCGCGCGCGGCGTTGCCGAAGATCTGCGCGGTGGGCGGGGTCATCTCGAAGCCGTGGCGGGCGGCCATGATGCCGTAGTGGCGGGCCACGGGGGACGTCTTGCCGAATCCATTGGCGGCTCCGCCGCGGGCGCCGCCGTCGGACCCTCCGCCCAGCGAGCCGCGCGCCATCTTCTCGAAGCCGAGCGCGAGCACGCAGTCGTTCAGGCCGCCCTCGACGAACTGCCGCGCCATCATCAACGCGGTCGACGCGGTCGCGCAGTTGTTGTTGACGTTGTAGACGGGGACGCCGGTCAGGCCCAGTTCGTAGGCGGCGCGCTGCCCGGCCGTGGAGGCCTGGAAGCAGTAGCCGACGGGGACCTGCTCCACTTGGTCGTACGAGATGCCGGCGTCCTCAAGTGCCTTGCCGCCGGCCTCCTTCGCCATGTCCCAGTACTGCCAGTCGCGCGTCTCGGGCTTCTCGAACCTGGTCATCCCGACGCCGACGATGTACGCCTTCACGGAGGTCATGCGGGTCCCTTCAATCACGGGGCAGGCCGAGGATCCGCTCGGCGACGACATTGAGCTGTACCTGGGTGGTGCCGCCCGCGATGGTCAGGCAGCGCGACATCAGGAAGCCGTGCAGCGCCCGCTCCCCCGCGCCCTCGCGCACCGCGCCCGCGGGGCCGAGGAGTTCGAGGGCGAGTTCGGCGACCTTCTGCTGGTGCGGGGTCTGGACGAGTTTGCGGACGGAGGCGCCCGCGCCGGGCTCCGCGCCCGCCACCTGCCGCATGGTGGTCCGCAGGCCGATGCAGGCGAGCGCGTGCGCCTCGGCGGCGAGCGCGCCGATGCGGGCGCGGCAGGCCCCGTCGAGGTCGGCGGCGCGCGCGATGAGAGCTTCGAGGCCGGTGTCGAAGGTCAACTGGTCGGCCATGTGGACGCGTTCGTTGCCGAGGGTGTCGCGGGCCACCCGCCAGCCGTCGTCGACACGGCCGACGACCGCGTCCTCGGGGAGCGGGACGTCGTCGAAGTACACCTCGTTGAAGAGGGAGTCCCCGGTGATCTCCTTCAGCGGGCGGATGCCGATCCCCGCGGTGCCCTTCATGTCGACGAGGAAGTAGGTGAGCCCCTGGTGCTTGGGGGCGTCCTGGTTCGTCCGTGCGAGCAGGATCCCGTGGTCCGCCCACTGGGCGGCGCTCGTCCACACCTTCTGGCCGTTGACGCGCCAGCCGTCCTCGACGCGCTCGGCCTTCGTGCGCAGCGAGGCGAGGTCGGAGCCCGCGCCCGGCTCGCTGAAGAGCTGGCACCACAGCAGTTCGCCGCGCAGGGTCGGCGCGAGCAGCCGCTCCTGCTGTTCCGGTGTGCCGTACGCGATGAGGGAGGGCACCACCCAGGTCGCGATGCCGAGGTCGCTGAGCCTGACCCCGGCCGCCGCCAACTCCTCCTGGATGACGAGCTGTTGGACGGGTCCGGCGCCGAGGCCGTGCGGTGCGGGCAGGTGCGGGGCCGCGTAGCCGGTGGGCGCGAGCGCCTTGCGGGCGGCCGCCGGGTCGAGGCCGCGGGCCCCGGCGATCACCTCGCGGGCCTGCGCGCGGTACTCCTCCGCCGCCGCGGGCAGCGTCATCCGCAGCTCCCTGCGCGCACCGCCCTCGGCGAGCCGCACGGCCCGCTGCCGGTGGGCGTCCGCCGTGCCGAGCAGCTGGCGTGCCACGACGGCCCTGCGCAGATACAGATGGGCGTCGTGCTCCCAGGTGAAGCCGATGCCGCCGAGCACCTGCACACAGTCCTTGGCGCAGGTGTACGCCGCGTCGAGCGCGGTGGCGGCGGCGAGCGCGGCGACGAGACCGCGCACCTCGGGCTCCTCGTCGGCGGCGCGGGCCGCATCCCAGGCAAGGGCGCGGGCCTGCTCGACGCGGACCAGCATGTCGGCGCAGAGGTGTTTGATGCCCTGGAACTGGCCGATGGGCCGCCCGAACTGCTCGCGCACCTTGGCGTGTTCGGCCGCGGTGTGCAGCGCCCAGGCCGCGGTGCCGCACGCGTCGGCGGCGAGCACGACGGCGGCCAGGTCGCGCACGGTCGCGGTGTCCACGGCGAGCAGCCGCCCTGCGGGCACGTGCGCGGCCCGCGCGCTCACCTCGGCGGTCGGCCGGGTGGGGTCGGCGCTCTCGTGCGTACGGACGGTCAGCGCGGCCGCGTCGACGGCGAGCCACACCGGGCCCGAGGCCGAGGCGGCGGCCAGCACCAGCAGGTCGGCGTCCGCCCCGGAGAGCACGGGCGGCGCGGTGCCGTCCAGGACGTACCCGTCGGGCCCGGACACGGCGGTGAGCGTGCCCGGGCCGAGGGCGACGGCGCCGACGCGGGTGCCGTCCGCGAGCCCCGGGGCCAACTCGTGGGCGCCCGCCCGGTGCAGGACGGCGGAGGCGAGCGAACTCGCCGCGTACGGGCCGGGGAGCGCGGCCCGCGCCGCCTCTTCGAGGACGACGGCGAGATCGAGGAGTCCGCCGCCTCCGCCGCCGGACTCCTCGGGCAGGTGGATCCCGAGCAGGCCCTGCTCGGCGAGGCCGTCCCAGTGGGCGGGACGGCGGTGGCCACCGGGCGGCCCGTCGAGTGACTCCGCCGACGGTGTGGTCAGTGCCCCGCGGGCCGGTGGGGGCTGGTCGCGCCCACGCGGTGGAGCCGCACCTGCCGGAGCCCCGCGCCCCTTGCGGGGCGCGTCGAGCAACTCACGCGTCTCCTCGCGCGGCACCTCCCGCGCGATCCAGCCGCGTACGGCCGACGCCAACTCCCCTTGCTCCTGCGTGATTCCGATCCCCATGCGCATCCTCGCCGGTAGCAGCTGCCGGGACGGCGGTCAGACTAGAACACGTTTCAATCTGACGGAAGGTCAGATACGGGACGTCTTCCGCGACGGCATCAACGGCGGCACCGGCGACGGCACCCGCACCGGGCCGCGCGACCGGTCGAGCGCCGGGTGATGAAGCGGTTAACAAAGGGTCAAGAGTTCGCCGGGTACGGCAAAGGTCGGAATAGTCGCCCCGGGTAACCGGGTTCGAGCTACACGTACCTGCCCAGCTCAACCTTCCGCCCGGAGGCCCCACGCAATGTCGATGACCGCGACCCCATCACGCGGCATACGCGGAATCGTCCCCGTACTCGCCTTCTCAGGCATCGTCGTCGCGGTCATGCAGACCCTGCTCGTGCCGGTCATCAAGGACCTGCCGACCCTGCTGGACACCGCGCCGACCGACGCCACCTGGGTCATGACGTCGACCCTGCTCGCCGGCGCCGTCTCCACCCCGATCATGGGTCGCCTCGGCGACCTCTTCGGCAAGCGCAGGATGCTCCTCAGCAGCCTCGCCGTGATGGTCGTCGGCTCACTGATCTGCGGATTCACCGACGATCTCGTGGTGATGATCGTCGGCCGCGCACTGCAGGGCTTCGCGATGGGCGCCATCCCGCTCGGCATCGGCCTGATGCGCGACATGCTGCCGCGCGAGAAGCTCGGCTCCGCGATGGCCCTGATGAGCTCGTCCATCGGCGTCGGCGGCGGACTCGCGCTGCCGCTCGCCGCGTTCACCGCGCAGCACGCCGACTGGCACACGCTGTTCTTCGGCGCCGCCGGACTCGGCGTCCTCTCCATGGCGCTCACCCTCGCCTTCGTGCCGGAGAGCCCGCTGCGCGCACAGGGCAGCTTCGACGTGCTCGGCGCGCTCGGCCTCTCCCTGGGACTCGTCCTCTTCCTGCTGCCCATCACCAAGGGCAGCGACTGGGGCTGGAGCTCCGGCACCACGCTCGGCCTGTTCGGCGCCGCGGCCGTCGTCCTGGTCCTGTGGGGCCTGATGGAACTGCGCATGAAGGCCCCGCTGGTGGACCTGCGCACCACCGCACGGCGCGAGGTGCTGCTCACCAACCTCGCCTCGATCATGGTCGGTGTCGCCTTCTACGCCATCTCGCTGGTCCTTCCGCAGCTCCTGCAGCTGCCCGAGTCGACCGGCTACGGCCTCGGCCAGTCGATGGTCGTCGCGGGCCTGTGCGTGGCCCCGCTCGGCCTGACGATGATGTTCACCGCGCCGGTCTACGCCCGCCTCTCGGCGAAGTACGGCCCGAAGACCACCCTGATCCTCGGCATGCTGATCATCGCGATCGGCTACGGCGCGGGCCTCGGCCTGATGAGCGCCGCCTGGCAGACCATCGTCATCTCGGTGGTCGTCGGCGCGGGCATCGGCCTCGCCTACTCCTCGCTGCCCGCCCTGATCATCGGCGCGGTCGACCCGTCCGAGACCGGCGCGGCCAACGGCCTCAACACCCTGATGCGCTCCATCGGCACCTCCGTGTCCAGCGCCGTCATCGGCATGGTCCTCGCCAACACCGCGAACCACGTCGGCGGCGTCGACGTGCCCACCCTGCACGGCTTCCGCGTCTCGTTCCTGATCGCCACCGGCGCGGTCGCGATCGGCCTGCTCCTCGCCCTCTTCCTCCCCTCCGCCCGCCGCCCGGCCAAGCCGCAGCTGCGCGCGAGCAGCGAGGAGGACGCCAACCTGGAGCACGCCACGGAGGTCCTCGCGGGCTTCCACGGGCGGGTGCACGGCGCGGACGGCGGGCCGCTCGCGCGGGCCAAGGTGACGTTGATCGACCGGCGGGGCAAGCAGGCGGGGGCTGCCCTCACCGATGATGAGGGGCGCTACTCCCTTGCCGTGCCGGCTGATGGTTCGTACGTTCTCGCGGCCACCGCCACGGGGCATGCGCCTCAGGCGTCCGCCGCGGCGCATCCCGGGGACGACCGTGCGGTGCAGGTCGATCTGGCGTTGTCCGGGTCCGGGTCCGGCTCTGTCTCCGGGTCCGGCTCTGTCTCCGGCGCCGGGTCCGGGTCGCCGGATGGGAGCGATGTGTCTGCCTGAACAGGTTGTGGGGATCTGCGGGGCCGTCGTGGCTGGTCGCGCAGTTCCCCGCGCCCCTTTGGGGCACGACGGGCGCGCGGTGCATCATGGGGCGGCCATCTACGCGTACGACCTGGAGGGACCCATGGCCGTCGAGCCCAAGCCGGAGATTCTCGGTGCCTTCGAGGCCGCCAAGGGGTTCATGCCCCGGGGCGAGGGGCTCGCGCTGTACGCGGCCGCGGTGGAGGCGGGCGCGCTCGGGCTGCCGCTCCTGGAAGTCGGCACGTACTGCGGGCGCTCCACGATCCTGCTCGCCGACGCGGCGCGTCAGACGGGCGTGGTCGCGATCACCGTGGACCACCACCGCGGCAGCGAGGAGCAGCAGCCCGGCTGGGAGTACCACGACCCGCAGACGGTGGACCCCGAGGTCGGCCGGATGGACACGCTCCCCACCTTCCGCCGCACGCTGCACAAGGCGGGCCTCGAGGGCCACGTGATCGCGATCGTGGGCCGCTCGCCGCAGGTGGCGAAGGCGTGGGGCGGCCCGCTCGGCTTCGTGTTCATCGACGGCGGTCACACCGACGAGCACGCCACGGCCGACTACGAGGGGTGGGCGCCGCACGTCGCCGACGGAGGCCTCCTCGTCATCCACGACGTCTTCCCCGATCCGGTGGACATCATGACGGGCCAGGCGCCGTACCGCGTCTACCTCAGGGCCCTGGAGTCCGGCGCGTTCACCGAGGTCGCGGCGGTGGACTCGCTGCGCGTCCTGCGCCGCACCGCGGCGGGTATCTGACCTCAACGGAAGCGGGGATCCGGCCTCGCGGATAGGCTCCCCCTCGTGTCGTACGTAGGTCCGGAATTCGATCCCACCCGCCCGCCCAAGCGCCGCTTCGGCCGCGGCCCGCTGGCGGTGACGCTGGCCGCGCTTGTGCCGACGTGCCTTGCGGGGTGGCTGGTCTACCAGGCGACCAACGGTCCGGGCGGCAGCGAACCCACGGCGTCGGCCCCGGCGTCGAGCGCGTCGCCGGACCACGACACATCGTCCGGTTCCACCCCATCTCCCTCGAAGTCCGACAAGAGCGACAAGGACGACAAGGGCGGCGAAAAGGGGAAGGGGACGGGTGACGACGGCAAGGGCGACGACAACGATTCGAATACGAAGCCCACGCGCCGCCCCGCCGCGAACGGCCCCCTCAAGGGCAAGATCGTCGTCGTCGACCCCGGCCACAACGCGGGCAACTTCCGCCACGCGACCGAGATCAACCGCCAGGTCGACATCGGGACGAACCGCAAGGAGTGCGACACCACGGGCACGTCCACGAACGCCGGGTACACCGAGGCCAAGTTCACCCTCGACGTCGCGCGGCGACTGCGCACCCTCCTCGAAAAGCAGGGCGCCACGGTCGAGTTCACCCAGGACGGCGACCGCCCCTGGGGCCCGTGCGTCGACGAGCGCGCCCAGATCGGCAACAAGCTCCACGCGGACGCCGTGGTCTCCATCCACGCCGACGGCTCCGGCGTCGGGAACCGCGGCTTCCACGTGATCATGCCCGGCAAGGTCAGGGCGGGCTCCGCCGACACCACCCCGATCGTGGCCCCCTCCAAGGAGTTGGGCGAACGCATCGCGGGCACCTTCCTTCGCGCCACCGGCAGCGCCCCCTCCAATTACATCGGCGGCGGCACCGGACTCGACACCCGCAAGGACCTCGGCGGCCTCAATCTCTCCACCGTTCCCAAGGTGTTCATCGAGTGCGGCAACATGCGGGACGCGAAGGACGCGGCACTCCTGACGAGCGGCGCGTGGCGGCAGAAGGCGGCGCAGGGGATCTCTGACGGAATCGCCGGGTTCCTCCGCGGGTAGATCGTGGAGGTCCTCGTATCGAAGCGTGGACGTCTTTATCCCGAGCAGACACCCCGCCCGTGCGAACGATATTGTCCTCCATACGATGAGGGGCCACCCCCGCGCTTCGCGCACCGCGACACGACCGCGACTACGGCGACAGCGACGCCTCCACTGACGAGACGACTGACGAAGGACCTGAAGTGAATTTCCGCTCCCTCACTCGAGGCGACGGCGTGGTGATCGGAGCAGCGGTGTTGCTCTTCATCGCTTCGTTCCTCGGCACGATCGATATTGACGGGCTCAAGGACGACAAGGTTCCGAACGCCTGGGAGAACGGCAACCTGCTGCTCAGCGTGTACCTGCTCGGCATCATCGGCGCGGTGCTCATCGTGCTGGGCCGCGCGCAGCAGTCGCAACACAAGATCGCAGGGCTTGACCTCGGCCAGGTCGGCGTCGCCTTCACCGTCGGTTCCGCGTGGAGCGCCCTCGGCGCCATCTTCGACACCGACCAGTCCTTCAACTTCTTCTTCGAGGGTGACATCGGGCCCAGCAAGTCGCCCGACGCCGGCGTCGGCCTCATCCTCGGCCTGATCGCCGCCCTGGTGCTCGCGGCCGCCGCGGTCGCCACGCTGATCGTCCCGGCCCTGAAGGCCCCGCTCATGGGCGCCCCGCGCCCCGTCACCCCCCAGCCCTACGGCGGCCAGCCGCAGGGTGGCTACGGCTACCCGGGTGCGGGCCAGCCGCAGCAGGGTGCGCCGTACGGCGGGCAGCCGGGTCAGCCGCAGGGCGGGCAGCCCTTCGGCGGTCAGCCGCAGCCGCAGGCCGGGCAGACCCCGCCGCCCGCGCAGGCGCAGGCGCCCGCCGGTGACTTCTCGCCGTTCTGGTTCGCCGTGCCGGTGCCGCGTCCGCTGTACGCGGAGGACGGCTCGCCCACGCCGATCGCCGAACTGGCGCCCGGCACCTGGTACTTGGCCGTCGAGCAGCGCGGCCCCGGCCTGGTGGCCCAGACGCAGGACGGCCGTCGCGGCGTGCTGCAGGACACCACGGGGATCCAGCGCGGCTGATCCACCCCGACGCATCAGCGGCCCCTCGCCCTTCCGGGCGGGGGGCCGTTGTCGTACAGTCGCCTCCCGGCGGTGAACTGACGGGCCGTCAGGGACCGGTGTTTCGGCTGTACGACGGGGAGGGCGCATGCGGCTCGGGCTCGCACTCGGGTACTGGGGGCGCGGCCCCGACCCCGGCCATGTCGCGCTGGCCCAGGAGGCCGAGCGGCTCGGCTACGACTCCGTGTGGACGGCGGAGGCCTGGGGATCGGACGCCTTCACGCCGCTGACCTGGATCGCCGCACAGACCTCGCGGATCAGGCTGGGCACGGCCGTCGTGCAGATGGCGGCCCGCTCCCCCGTCACCACCGCCATGCACGCGCTCACCCTCGACCACCTCTCCGGCGGCCGCATGATGCTCGGGCTCGGGCTTTCCGGGCCGCAGGTGGTGGAGGGGTGGTACGGGCGGCCGTTCCCCAGGTCGCCGCTGACCGCGACGCGCGAGTACGTCGACGTGATCCGCCAAGTCCTGCGCCGCGAGGGGCCCGTGGAGCTGGCGGGCCGCTTCCACGCCCACCCCTACGGCGGCGACGACGGCACCGGACTCGGCAAGCCCCTCAAACCGATCACCCACCCCCTCCGCGCCGACCTGCCGGTCCTGCTCGGCGCCGAGGGCCCCAAGAACATCGCGCAGACGACGCGCATCGCGGACGGCTGGCTGCCGCTGTACTGGTCGCCGCTGCGCACGGACGTGTACGAGGCCTCGCTCGCCGATCTCCCCGAAGGCTTCCTGATCGCGCCCATGGCCCGCGCCAAGGTCTGCGACGACGTCACCGAGGGACTGCTCCCGGTCAAGGCCATGCTCGGCTTCTACATCGGCGGCATGGGCCACGCCGCACGGAACTTCCACGCCGACCTGATGGCCCGCATGGGGTACGAGGAGGAGGCCCGGCGCATCCAGGAGCTGTTCCTCGCGGGGCGCAGGGAGGAGGCGGTGCTCGCCGTGCCCGATGCCTTCGCCGACGAGATCTCCCTGGTCGGGCCGCGCGCACGCATCGCGGAACGCCTTGAGCTGTGGCGCAAGGGCCCGGTGACCGACCTGCTCGTGCTCGCCCCCGACCCGCTCACGCTGCGGACCCTGGCCGAGCTCAACTCCTAGGCATCGCCTACCCCTTGGCCAGCTCCCCGGCCGACGGCACCTTGTCCTTGACCTCCGCGCCCGCGCTCTTGCCCGCGTCCTTCACGGAGTTGATGACGCCGTCGAAGGAGTCCACGATCGAGTCCGTCGAGTCGCCCTTGCGGAGCTTGGACGGCAGGTCCTTCAGGGCGTCGATGCCCGCCGTCAGGGGCGCCACCGCCTTGGCGAGCGTCGGGTCGCCCTGGGCGTTCTTCGTCGCCGCCTTCAGCCTGTTGTACGTGAAGGCGCCCGCGAGACCGGCCTTGACGAGGGCGAACTTGCGGCCGTCCGCGCCGCTCTTGAACTTCCCCGCACGGAACGGCTTCACGATCCACTGGTAGGTCGCCCCCGCGGCGAGCCCCGCGTTGGCCACGAAGCGGGTCTTGGCGAACTTCTGCTTCTCGGCCGAGCTGGTGCCGCTCGGCGTCGCCGCGCTGTCCTTGTCGTCGTCGTTGCAGGCGGTCACGCCCACGAGCAGCGTGCAGCAGAGCGTGAGGGAGACTCCGGCACGGCGGACGGATACGGGGCTGAGCACGGCAGCGGCCTCCAGAGGTGAGCTGGTCCTCCCGGCAGCCTCACCCCGCCCGCCGGGTGCCGCCACCCGGGCGAGCCCGTACGGGTTTCAAGGGAGGCGCCCCCGGTACCCGGCCCGCATGTCTCCCCGAACCCGGCACACCCGCGGCAGCGTCGAGACAGCGAAGATCATCGTGATCGTCGCGGACGTCATGGCCTTCATCCTCGGCCTGTGGATCCTGATGTACCTGCTCGACGCCAACCGCGCCAACGACTTCGTCCAGTTCGTGCACGACGCGGCCCGCTGGCTGGCGGGCTGGTCCCACGACCTCTTCACCTTCGACGACGCCTGGGCAAGGGTCGTCGCGGGCTACGGCCTGGCAGCCGTCGTCTATCTGCTCGTCGGCCACGCGGTGGCGGGCCGCCTGCGCCGCTACTAGCAGGGGGCGCCCCGTAAGGGGCGCGGGGAACTGCGCGCTCAGCCGCATCCGGGCCGCGGATGATCCCCCCGCCCAAGCCCGCGCGGCGCGCTCAGCAGCAATCCGGATCCAGCCCACCGGGCAACCGCTCCCCGGAAAAGACCGCACAGGTCGCCTCGTCCCCGCCCAGCGCGGCAACCGCAAGAAGCAACGACCCCGCAGTCCACGTGGTCAGCTCCTGGGGCCAGACCGCCTTGTCGTCGAACACATAGCCGGTCCAGTACAGGCCCGTCGCCGGGTCCCGCAGATGCTGGATGGACTGCAGGATCTCCAGGGCCCGGTCCGACTCCCCCAACGCCCACAGGGCCAGGGCGAGTTCGGCGCTCTCGCCGCCCGTGACCCAGGGGTTCGGGACGACGCAGCGCACCCCGAGGCCGGGCACCACGAAGCGGTCCCAGCCCTCCTCCATACGGGACTTGGCCGCCGCACCGGTCAGCGCGCCCCCGAGGACCGGGTAGTACCAGTCCATCGAGTAGCGGTCCTTGTCGAGGAACCGCTCGGGGTGGCGCCGGATCGCATGCGCGAGCGCACCCGTCGCCAGCTCCCAGTCGGGCTGCGGCTCGTCGCGCTGCTCGGCGATGGCGAGCGCGCAGCGCAGCGCCTGGTGGATCGAGGAGGAGCCGGTGAGCAGCGCGTCGGTGACCGGCGTCCCGTCCGCCTCGCGCTTCCAGCCGATCTGGCCGCCCGGCTGCTGCAGGGCGAGGACGAACTCGACGGCGCCGACCACCGCGGGCCAGGCCCGGTCGAGGAACGCCTCGTCGCCGGTGGCCAGGTAGTGGTGCCAGACGCCGACCGCGAGGTACGCGCAGAAGTTGGTCTCGCGGCCGCGGTCGGTGATGTCGTGCGGATCCCCGTCGTGGTAGGCCGCGTACCAGGAGCCGTCCGGGTTCTGGTGCCGCATGAGCCAGTCGTAGGCGCGCTCGGCCGCCGCGTGCTCACCGGCGGCGTCCAGGGCCATGGCGGCCTCGGTGTGGTCCCACGGGTCGAGGTGGTGGCCGCGGAACCACGGTATGGCGCCGTCCTCGCGCTGCACGGCGAGGATGCCGCGCACCGTCGCCGCGGCCTGATCGGCCGTCAGGACGCCGGGCAGGACGAGGTGTTCGGTCCGCTCCGGGCTCGTCACTTGGCGGCCGCCACGGACTCCGCGGCGGCGACGGGGAGGTGCGGCTTGGTCGCGTACGCCACGAAGCTCTTGCCGACGACGGGGTTGAGCAGCTGCTCGGCGACCCGGGTGGCGAGCGGCTTCTTCATGATGTCCCAGACCAGGAGCTTGTGGTACGCGCGGACCGGCAGGGCCTTGTCGTTGTCGACGCCGAAGGCGCACTTGAGCCACCAGTAGGGCGAGTGCAGGGCGTGTGCGTGGTGCGTGCCGTACGGCTTGAGGCCCGACTCCCGCATCTTGCCGAGGAGTTCGTCGGCCTTGTAGATGCGGATGTGGCCGCCCTCGACCTCGTGGTAGGCGTCGCTGAGCGTCCAGCAGACCTTCTCGGGACCGTAGCGGGGCACGGTGACGGCGATGCGGCCGCCGGGCTTGAGGACCCGCACCATCTCGGCGAGGACGCCCTTGTCGTCGGGGATGTGCTCCATCACCTCGGAAATGATCACGACGTCGAACGAGGCGTCGGGGAAGGGCAGGTTGAGGGCGTCGCCCTCCATGGCAGTGGCCGTCGCACCGGCCGGTGCCTCGCCCGCCTCCTTCATCGCGGCGAACCACTTGGCGACCTCGCGGATCTCCTCGCCGTTCTGGTCCAGGGCCACCACCTGGGCGCCGCGCCGGTAACACTCGAAGGCGTGCCGGCCCGCGCCGCAGCCCAGGTCGAGCACGCGATCGCCGGCGGCGAGCGGGAAGCGGGTGAAGTCGACGGTCAGCACGTGGCCCTGCTTTCGTGGTGAGGTCCTGCAACTTCGGGGGCGGCCGGGGCCGCCGGAAGGGCGTGGCCGCGGGCGACCGCGCGGGCGGCGCCGCGCCCCGCGGAACGGTCGATCGCCGCGCGGTACAGCTCCGCCGTGCCCTGGGCGGCGCGGGCCCAGGTGAATTTGGCGAGGACCCGGGCGCGGCCCGCGGCGCCGAGCCTGGCGCGCAGTGCGGCGTCGCCCAGGAGCCGGTTCAGGCCGAGTGCGAGGGCGCCGGGGTCGCCGGGCGGCACCGCGAGGCAGGTCTCGCCGTCGGGGCCCGCGACCTCCGGGATCGCGCCGCCGGTGGTCGCGAGGAGCGGCGTGCCGGTGGCCATCGCCTCCGCCGCGGGGAGCGAGAACCCCTCGTAGAGCGAAGGGACGCAGGCGACCTGTGCGGAGCGGACGAGGTCGACGAGTTCGGCGTCGGTGATGCCCTTGACGAACTCGACGGCGCCCGCGAGGCCGTGCCGCTCGATGGCCTGCGCGACCGGGCCGTCCTCGGCGCGCTTGCCGACGACGACGAGGTGGGCGGCGGGGTTCTCGGTGCGCACCTTGGCGAGCGCCTCGATGAGGAAGATCAGGCCCTTGAGGGGGACGTCGGCGCTGGAGGTCGTCACGATCCGGCCGGGCACCTCGGGCACGGCCGGGTCGGGCGAGAAGAGGTCGGTGTCGGCGCCGATGTGGACGACGTCGATGCGGTTCTCGCGTACGCCGAGGTGGTCGATGATCTCCTGGCGCGAGGTGCCGGAGACGGTGAGCACCGAGGGAAGGCGGCGTGCGACGCGCTTCTGCATGCGCGTGAACGCGTACCAGCGGCGGACCGAGGCACGGCGCTTCCAGTCCGGCGCGGCGTCCAGCTCCAGCTGCCGGTCGACCGTGATCGGGTGGTGGATCGTGGTCACCAGGGGTGCGCCGAGGTCGCCCAACAGGCCGTATCCGAGGGTCTGGTTGTCGTGCACGACGTCGAACTCGCCGCGCCTTGCGCGCAGATGGCGCCGGGCCCGCAGGCTGAACGTCGAGGGCTCGGGGAAGCCGCCGGTCCACATGGTCGCCACTTCGAGGGCGTCGACCCAGTCGCGGTACTCGTCGCGCTTGGGGGTGCGGAAGGGGTCGGGCGAGCGGTAGAGGTCCAGGCTCGGCAGCTCGGTGAGCCGGAGGCCCTCGAGTCCCTCGCCCTCGTCGAGCACCGGATAGGGCTGGGCGCCGATCACCTCGACGCTGTGTCCGAGCCGGGCCAGCTCGCGCGACAGATGGCGTACGTAGACGCCCTGTCCCCCGCAGAACGGGTTCCCTTTGTACGTCAGGAGAGCGATGCGCAACGGTCGGTCGCCGTCGGTGCCAGAGCCCTTTCGGGGGCCCGCTTCCATGGCCTCAGCGGTCACTCTCGGCCCCCTTCTCCTGCAGTTGTCCGCGAGGTTACGCCGGGACGGTAATCTAGAACAAGTTTCAGACTTGATCGCTGAATGATCGCTGAACGAGCTTTGAATCTACCGGCAGGTAGGCGAGGTGTAAGGCCCGGATCAGGTGATTCGCGCCACGACGGGCTCCCTGCCATGCTGTGCGATCTCGGGAGGCGTTTCGGAGGGGCAGCCACATGACAGCGGAAACCAAGACAGGGAGCCCTGCGACGCCGCCCCTCACCGAACGCCAGGAGGCGCGCCGCCGCCGCATCCTGCACGCGAGCGCCCAACTGGCCAGCAGGGGCGGGTTCGACGCGGTGCAGATGCGCGAGGTCGCGGAGGCCGCGGGCGTCGCCCTCGGCACGCTCTACCGCTACTTCCCCTCCAAGGTGCATCTCCTGGTCGCCACCATGCAGGACCAGCTGCAGCACATGCACACCACGATCAGGAAGCGCCCGCCGGCCGGTGAGACGCCCGCCGAGCGGGTCGCCGAGACCCTGATGCGCGCCTTTCGCGCCCTGCAGCGCGAGCCGCACCTCGCCGACGCCATGGTGCGCGCCCTGACCTTCGCGGACCGTTCCGTGAGCCCCGAGGTCGACACGGTCTCGCGGCTGACGACGGCGATCATCCTGGACGCGATGGGCCTGCCGGAGCCGCCGACCGCGCAGCAGCTCTCGGCGGTGCGGGTGATCGAGCACACCTGGCACTCCGCCCTGATCACCTGGCTGTCCGGGCGCGCGTCGATCGCACAAGTGAAGATCGACATCGAGACGGTGTGCAGGCTGATCGATCTGACGGCCGGACCGGGGGCGTAACCCTGTCTGTCGCACGGGGGGCGCACAACCTTTTGGCAAGTGCGCCCTCTGACTCCCCCTTGGCCAGTTCTCTGCGTCACTAGGGGGGTACTCACCGCTATGAATGGTCTGCGTGCTTGAACGGAGCAACCGGAAGCGGGGAGCTGGAGGGGCAGAGCGTGATCCGGGTACTTCTGGTGCACGACGCCTGTCTACTGCGATTGGCTCTGGCGGAACGACTCGCCCGTGAGCCTGACTTGGAGGTGTTCCATGCGCCGTGGTCACACGCCCACGGCCGACAGCGCACGGTACGGCCCGACCTCTGCGTGGTGGATCTCGACGACGAATCGACCTATGCGCTCACGCCGCTCACCGAGCTGACCGGACCTTCGGCGCACGGCCGCGGCTGCCGGGTCCTCGTCCTTGCCACCGCGAACCGGCCAGGGCAGTTGCGGCGGGCCGCGGAGGCGGACGCGCTCGGCTATGTGAACAAGGCCAGCGCGCCGGAGCGGCTGATCGCCGCCATAAGGAAGGTGGCCGCGGGACAGCGGTTCGTCGACGACTCGCTGGGGTTCGGTTTCCTCAAAGCCGCTCAGATGCCGCTGACGCAGCGGGAGTTGAGCGTTCTCTCACTCGCCGCCGGAGGTGCCTCGGTCGCCGAGATCGCCCACAGTCTCCATCTGTCCAACGGAACGGTGCGCAACTACATGGCCGCGATCACCCGGAAGACCGGGGCGCGGAACAGGATCGACGCGATACGGATCTCGCAGGGCGAGGGGTGGGTGTGACGCGCCCTCCCCCTGCCCCCAGTCGCCCGCGCCGTTGAGATCCCGGTAGAGCGGCGAACACTCCATCAGCTCGTCGTGCCGGCCGCACAGGGCGTGCGCCCCGTCCATCACCAGGACCCGGTCGGCACGGCGGGCCGAGCTGATCCGGTGGGCGATCACCACGAGGGTCCCGCCCGGGCGGGCCGCGAAGGCGCGCTCGGCGCGGGACTCCGCGACCGGGTCGAGATGACAGGTCGCCTCGTCCAGGATCGCCAGCGGGGCGTACGCGAGATAGGCGCGGGTCAGCGCGATCAACTGCCGCTCCCCCGCCGACAGTTCGGCGGGTACGAGTGCGGCGTCGAGCCCGCCGAGCCGCTCGGCGAGCGGCGCGAGACCGATGGCCTCCGCGGCGGCGAGCGCCTCGTCGTCCGGGACCGGGTCCGGCCGCAGGTAGCCCAGGTTCTCGCGGAGCGTCCCCGTGAAGACGTACGCCTCCTGGGGAATGAGCACCCGCCGCGCCACGGCCCCATCGCCGCGCACCGGCATCCCCCCGACCCGCACGTCCCCGGCGTCCGGCACGAGCAGCCCCGCGACGATTCCGGCCAACGTGGACTTCCCGATCCCGCTGGGCCCGACGACGGCGAGGTGCTCACCCCTCGCGAGGCTGAGCCCGAGGTTCCGCAGGACGGGTTCGGCGTGGGGGCCGTAGGCGAAGGTGAGGGAGGAGAGGTGGAGGGCGGGGGGTTCGGGGGGTTCGGGGGCGGGGGCCTGCTCGGCCTCGGGGGCGCGGGCGGAATCGGGGGCCGGGGCGGAATCGAGGGCCGAGGCGGAATCGGGCGCCGAGGCGGAATCAGGTGCCGAAGCGGAATCGGGCGCCGAGGCAGATTCGGGCGCCGGAGCCGAATCGGGCGCCGAGGCAGAATCGGGCGCCGGAGCCGAATCGGGTGCCGAGGCAGAATCGAGGGCCGAGGCGGAATCGGGCGCCGAGGCAGAATCGAGGGCCGAGGCGGAATCAGGTGCCGAGGCAGAATCGGGCGCCGAGGCAGATTCAGGCGCCGAGGCGGAATCAGGTGCCGGAGCCGATTCGGGTGCTGGAGCCGAATCGAGGGTCACGGCTGATGCGGGTGCCGGTTCGCCCGTCGGGGCCTCCCAGACCAGGCGGCGCAGCACGATCGCCAGGCGGGAGCCGCTCGTGCCCAGGCCGTGGACGAGGTTGTGGAGCGCGGGGAGCAGGGCCTGGGTGACGTAGGCGAGGGCGCCGACCAGGGCGCCCGGGGTCACTCCGTTGTCGAGGAGCCAGGGGGCCGTGGCGAGCAGGAGCACCAGGGGGAGCTGGCCGCCGACCGCGAGGGCCGCCGTGCGCAGGATGCCCCAGCGGGCGAGGGCCCCGGCCGCCCGGTACTCCGCGGCGACGCCCCGGCCCAGGTCGTCGGCGACGTCCTGCTCGGCGCCCGCCGCCGCGACGTCCCGCAACCCCGGGCAGACCACGCCCAGTTGGCCCGCGAGTTCCTCGTCGGCGACGAGGAACTCCTCCTGGCGCCTGGCCAGCGGGCGCAGGGTCGCCACGAAGAGCGTGATGCCCGCGACGAGGGGCGGTGCGACGACCAGGAGGAGGAGCGGGTCCAGCGAGAAGAGGCCGACCAGCGCGCCCACCGCCGTGAAGACGAAGGAGCGGGAGACCATCACCAGGCCCGCGAAGGTGTCCCTGGCGATCTCCACCTGCTGGGTGAGCCGGGACACCGCGGCGCCGTCCGCGTCCCGCAGGCCCCGGCCCACGACCTGCCGCACCAGGGAGTCCCGCAGCGGTTCCACCAGGTCGGCGACCGCGCGGTACACCCGGCCCGTGCCGTACGCGGCGACCAGCACGCCGAGCCCCGCGGCGGCCAGCCAGGCGAGGCCGACCCGCTGGTGCCCGGCGAGGAAGCCGTCGTCGAGGGCGTGCGCGAGGGCGTATCCGGTGAGGAACGTCTGGCCGGTCTCCAGGACGGACCAGATCGCGAGCCGCAGCACCACCTGCCACCTGCGCCGCAGGAATCGGACACCCCGGCGGTAGGGGCCCTGCGGGGTCCCGGTAGACGGGTTCACGGGGTTCACGCGCCGAACACCTCCCGGTACTCGGCCCTCTCCCACAGTTCCGCATGGGTGCCCACCGCGCGGATCCGGCCGTCGTGCAGCCAGGCCACCGCGTCGGCGCGGGCGGCCGTCGCGGCGCGGTGGGCGATGATGAGGCGGCTGCGGTGCGGGGTGTGGTGGAGCAGCGCGTCGGCGATGTGGTGTTCGGTGACGGTGTCGAGGCTCGACATCGCGTCGTCGAGGACGAGGAGCCGCCCGCCGCGCGCGAACGCCCTTGCCAGGCCGAGGCGTTGGACTTCTCCGCCGGACAGGGGCGCCCGGGTGCAGCGGGTCGCGTAGCCGTCGGGGAGGCGGGTGATGAAGGTGTCGGCGCGGGCGGCGCGGGCGGCCTCGCGGATCCGGGGCGGCGCGGGGCGCGGGGCGCCGAGGCCGATGGTGTCCTGGAGGGTCGCGCCGAGCAGCGCGGGCCGTTCGAAGGCGTAGCCGACCTCGCGGCGCAGTTCCGCGCGGCTGAGCGAGCGCAGCGGGACCCCGTCGAGGCGCACTTCTCCTTCGTCGGGGTCGGCGAGCCGTCCCGCGAGGGCGGCGAGCAGCGACTTGCCCGCGCCGGAGCGGCCGACCACGGCGAGCGTGCCGCCCGCGGGCACGGTCAGGTCGACGCCGTCGAGCACGGCGCGCCCGCCACGGGTCGCCTTGACGCCCCGCAACTCCAACAGGCCGCCTTCCGGGGGGAGTTCCGCTTCACCGTACGAGGTCGGGGGCGCCGCGATGACTTCCTCGAGGCGGCGTGCCGCGGCCCTCGCCCGCACCAGGCCGCTCAGTTGTCCGACGAGCATGCCGATGCCGGTGGCGAGCACCGCGTAGCGGGAGGCGGCGAGGAGGTCGCCGACGGTGATGCGGTGCCGGATCACGAGCAGGCCCGCCACCGCGGCGACCGCGATCTGCAGCAGCGGCGCGACGGCGACGGCCTGCGCCTGGGAGCGGCCCTGGACCCGCCACATCCGGTGGCCCTGGCGGGCGAGTTCGGGCAGTTCCGCAAGGACGCGCGCCGCCTCTTTCTCCTCGGTGTGCGCCGCGGCGACGGTGCGGGCCCCGCCGATCGCCTCGCTGAGCCGGCCCGCGATGTTCCCCTGGACCCGCTGGTAGCGCGCCACGCAGTCGGAGGAGACCCGTACGAACGTCCGCAGGAGCAGGAAGAGGACGGGCGCCCCGACGACGAAGACCACGGCGAGCCAGCCGTCGATGAGAGCGAGGGCCACCACGGCGCCGACGGGGGTGACGAGGGCGGCGAGGAGCGCGGCGAAGGTGGCGGGCGCGATGCCCGCGTGCGCCGCGTTGTCGATGAGGCGTGCCACCAGGTCGCCGTGGGCGATGCGCCCTGTGGTGCGCGGTCCCACGGCGAGCACATGGCGTACGACGCGGCCGCGCAGCCAGGCCGTGGTGCGGGCGTTGGTGGTGCCGGTGAGGACGCCGTCGACGGCGTCGAGGAGGGCGCTCGCGCCGACCAGTGCGGCGCACACGAGGATCCAGCGGGTGGCGCCGGTGTCGTCGGCGCCGGTCACATGGCCGGTCAGCACGGCGTCCAGGGCGCGGCCGATCGCGAGCGGCAGCAGCAGACCGGCGCCCGCGCCCGCGACGGCGCACAGCGCGAGCACCGCGCAGCGGGCGGCGCTGTAGCGGGTCGCGGCGCCCAACAGGTGGGCGTCGTGGGTGGGTTGGTGCGGACGGGTGGTCGTCGTCGCCATGCGGACCGGGTCCTCGCCGTTCTCTTCGTCGCAGCCGTCGGCCCGGGCGGGCCCCTCGCGGGGTGCCGCCCGGGCCTTCACACCGCGCCCGTCAGGCGCGGCCGTGCGTCAGTGACAGCGGTTGCGCGTCAGAGACAGAGGATGACGCTCGCGTCGCTCCAGCACAGGAGGAGGCTGGCCAGGCTGGCGCCGCCGCCACCGCCGCCGCCACCGGTCATCTCGTCGGATTCCATGCTCTGCAGGTCGAGGAGTGCCATGAACTTCCCTCTCGTTTGGGGGATGTGAATTCCCTATGGGCGGTGTCACGACCCCGCTGAATCGCGGGACCGGCTCTGGGGCCGCCTGAGCGGCGGCAGGAAGGGGACGTGCGCTCCGGTGTCGCCGAGCGCGGTGGCGAGCGCCAGCAGACAGCCCGCCGTCCCGGTGTGGAGATCCATGGACAGGCGCAGCATCTGGTGTCCGGGGAAGGCGAGTTGGCCCGCGTACGACATGGTGAACCAGCCGAGTTCCTCGATCTGCGCGGCCACGTCCTCGGGGGTGATATCCGGTGTGGTGCTGCGGTTGACGTGCAGCAGGAGTCCGGCCCGCCCCTGGAACAGTCCGGGCTGGACGCAGAAGCGGGAGCGGGCCGCGGCAAGGACCCCGGGCCTGGCCGCCTCGAACTGCGCGTCGTCCCGGTGGGCGAGGTAGTCGTCGATGACCATGCCGATGCCGACGCTGCCGTCGCCGAGGTAGGGCATGGTGCGCCAGCCCTCGTTGACGGCGAGGCTGCCGTCGCGCGGCTGGGTCACGCACTGGGCGAGGTCGGCGCGCAGGGCCTTCGCGGCCAGGTCGAGGAGGGCGGGGTCGCCGCCGCGCTCGTAGAGGCGCAGGAAGAACAGGGCGGGTCCGGTGGCGCCGCGGAGCAGTCCCGCGCGGCGCCTGCCGCTCTTCGGCGGCTCGTCGGAGGCGAGCCGTTCGGCGAGCAACTCGGCGGCGCGCAGGGCGTATTGGCCGAGCGACCGCTCGCCGGTGCTCTCCGCGAGGGCGTCGAAGGCGAGGCCGACTCCGGCGAGGCCGCCGTACAGGTCGGAGGGGAGCCGCTGCCAGTTCTCCTGGAGGATGAGTCCCGCGAGGTCGAGGGCGCGGGTACGGTGGCCGAGGCGGTCGAGGACGTGGGCGATGCCCGCGAGTCCGTCGTGGTACCCCAGGGGCGTGCCGGACGGGGTGGGCTCCGTGTGCTTCAGGAGCCAGCGCTCGCCCTCCTCGTAGCGTTCGGCGCCGCTCTCGGCGAGGGCGAGCAGCACTCCGGCCGCGCCGTGCGCGAGGCCGAGCCCGCCGCCCTCGGCGAACTGCGCGATGTCGCCGGGGAAGAGCCGGTCGTCGCGCTCGGGGGTGGCGGAGGCGAGGATGGCCTTGACCATCGAGTCGCGGCTGTACGGCCAGTCGGCGGGGTCGACCAGCGGCGCGGTCGCCCGCGCCGCGGGCCGTGCGGCGCCGCTCGCACCCTCCTGCGGGGCGTCGCGCTCGATCTCGGCCACCGCCTCGTCGAGGAACTCCTGCGGTACGTCGGGGAATTCGGCGGCGATGACCTGTGCGAAGTGGGCGGCCTTGCCCCGGTCGACGGAGAGCAGCGAGGTGATCGGCAGGAAGAGGGCGAGCCGCAGGCAGGCGAGGGCGTAGCGGTCGATGTCGGTGCCCGTGCGGTCGGGCGGCGCGAGGAATCCGGGGTGCGCGACGACCTGGCGGCCCTGGTCGCCGACGGCCGTCGCCGCCTCGAAGTCGAGGAGGGAGACGGACCGTTCGTCGGGCGCGACCATGATGTTGAACAGGTGCAGGTCGTTGAAGACGACGCCCCGCCCGTGCACGGCGGTGACGGCCTCCTCGACGGCGCGGTGCATGCGCAGCGCCCAGGCCGTGTACTCCGAGATGTCGGCGGGGTCGGGTTCGCTGGTGCACAGCGGATGCCGGTGCGCGAAGAAGGAGTTGAGGGTGGACCCTTCGAGGAAGTCCATGACGAGGAAGCGGTGTTCGCCGAGGAGGAACCAGTCGCGGACCTCGGGTGCGACGCCGAGTCCGGAGAGCTTCTCCAGGGCGTCCTTCTCGCGTTCGAGGCGGGTCACGGCGTCGGCGCCGTCGGAGGCGAGGCCCGCGTGCGGGCGGCCTTCCTTGAGGACGACCTTGCTGCCGTCGCGGGTGTCGGTGCCCGCGTAGACGCCGCCGCCGTTGGAGAAGTGCAGGGCCTTCTCGATGCGGTACGGCAGGTCGCCGACGGTCGTCGTGTTGCGTGCCGCGAGCGCCGGTTCGAGGAAGGCGGGCAGCGTCAGCCACGCGGGGACCTTGAAGGCGGGATCGCGCGGGTCGGGCACGAGCCGTCCCTCGCCGTCCTCGATGGCGGGGACGAGGGTGCCCTTGCCGTTGTCGCACATGCGCCGGGTGAAGGCGCCGTACCTGACGTACAGCGGGCCCTGCTCCCAGCGCAGGTCGGTGAGGATGTACGGACCGTCGAACCCTTCGAGGAGCTTGCCCAACTCGTCGAGTATCTCGTGCAGTTGGGACTCGTCGGCCGGGTAGACGGTGGCGAACTTGCCGCTGCTGTCGCGTCCCGCGTACTTGCTGTTGCGCAGGTGGAGCAGGTGTTTGGCGGGCACGAACTTGAAGGGGATGCCGCGCGGCACGCAGTGGTCCCAGACGATCTCCGCGATCCGGCCGGCGTTCTCCAGGGTGGCGGAGACATGGATCTTCCAGCCCTGCAGGGGCGCGGGGAGCGGGGTGCCCGCGTCGTCCACGGGGACGAAGGAGAGCCAGTCGCCGTAGCGTCCGGAGCGCCAGCCCTCGGGCACCGGGCGGCGGGAGGTGGGCAGTTCACGTGCGGCGGCGCTGCGCGTGCCGGTGGCCGGCAGCCGGTCCGGGGTCTCGTAGAAGAGTCTGTCGGCCAGACAGTAGACCTCGTACCGCTTGTCCATGGCGTCCTCTCCCCGCTTGGCGTGGCAGAGAGATTTCCAGGACGGAAACGGGCGGAACAGTCACGACTGTCATCAGATCACCGTGCGGAACGCATGCGTAAAGTGGCGTTCGCCCGTGTTCGAGTGCACAGAATATCCATGGTTCCGTCACATGGCGATGCCCGCGTCGCGATGAATTCAACTCGACGCGGGCATCGGCCTGTTGGGCCTCCGTCTGCTACTCCTCGGGCGGGAAGACGACCTCTCCGCTGCCGGCCAGCGTGATGGTGATCGCCTCGACCGGGCAGCCCTCGGCGGCCTCCAGAATCCGTTCGTTGGCGTCGGTCTCGGGGGCGGTGGGGTGCGACTGGCGGGCGGAGTCGAGCGTGAATCCGCCGGGCGCGGTGGTCACGCACATCCCCGATCCGATGCAGACCGACCGGTCGACCTCGACGTGCCAGCGGTCGCCCATCAGGCGCCACTCCCCTCGTAGCCGGCCGGGAGGTGGATCATCTTGTGCTCGAAGTACTCGGCGTACCCCTCGGGCCCGAACTCCCGCCCGAGGCCGGAGTTCTTGTAGCCGCCGAAGGGTCCGAGCATGTCGAGGCTGAAGGTGTTCACGGAGTACGTTCCGGTGCGCACCTGCCGCGCGACCTCGATGCCGCGCTCGACGTCGGCCGTCCAGACGCTGCCGCTGAGCCCGTAGTCGGAGTCGTTGGCGATCTTCACGGCCTCCGCCTCGTCTCCGTACGGCAGCAGGCAGATGACAGGGCCGAAGATCTCCTCGCGGGCGATGCGCATGGAGTTGTCGACGTCGCCGAAGAGCGTCGGCTCGACGTACCACCCCTGATCGAGCCCGGCCGGACGGCCGCCGCCCGCGAGGATCTTGGCGCCCTCCTCCTGGCCGATGCGGATGTAGTCGAGGGAGCGCTGCTGCTGCCGCTTGGCGACCAGCGGGCCGAGTTCGGTGGCGGGGTCGAGGGGGTCGCCGACCTTGAGGGCGGACGCGGCGGCGGCGAAGGCCTCGGCGAACTCGTCGTAGCGGGTGCGCGGCACGAGGATGCGGGTCTGGGCCACGCACGCCTGGCCGTTGATCATCCAGGCGAAGGGCGCGATGCCCGCGACGGCGGTCGCCGCGTCGGCGTCCGGCAGGACGACGGCGGCGGACTTGCCGCCCAGCTCCAGGGTGACGCGGGTGAGATGGCGGGCAGCGACCTCCATGACGCGTTTGCCCGCGGCGACGGACCCGGTGAAGGACACCTTGTCGACGCCGGGGTGCGCGACGAGGTACTCGCTCACCTCGCGGTCCGCGCAGATGACGGAGAGCACGCCCCGCGGCAGTCCGGCGTCGGCGGCTATCTCGGCCAGGATGTACGCGTCCAGGGGCGCTTCCGGCGAGGTCTTGAGGATCACCGGGCAGCCGGCGAGCAGTGCGGGCGCGAGCTTGGCGGCCGCGGTGAACTGCGGGACGTTCCAGGGCACGACGGCCGCGACCACGCCGACCGGTTCGCGCCGCACGAGCAGTTTCCCGAGGACTCCGTCGCGCGCCTCCTCGTAGGTGAAGTCGCGGGCGACGGTGAGCGCCGCGTCCCACGCCATCATCGCGGCGAGCGCCTGCACCATCACGCTGGAGGTGTACGGGGTGCCGTTCTCCGAGCTGATGACGCGGGCGATCTCCTCGTGGCGCGCGGCGATCCCGTCCTTGATCCTGGTGACGACCCCGATCCGTTCGTCCAGGCTCATCCGGGGCCAGGGCCCGTCGTCGAACGCCTTGCGCGCGGTGGCGACGGCGCGGTCCACGTCGGCGGGGGCGGCGTGCGGCACGCGGGCGAAGACCCGCCCGGTGTGCGGCGATACGACGTCGATGACGTCCTTGCCGAGCGGGTCGACCAACTCCCCGCCGATGAACAGCTGTCCGTGTTCCACGAGCTCGGTCATGGCTGACTGCCTCCTGCGGAGCGCTTTCTGACACCGTTTCAGAACTGATACCAGTTCTAGTTGGAGGAGTCCACGGACGGAACGGGCAACTCCACCGCCGTTCGGTCGACTTGGGCGACCATTGAAACTAGTTCTAGTTATAGTGGCGGCACCGGCGACACCAGGCGCGGCACCCGGCGACGAAAGACGAGGCCCCCATGACCCTGCAGGTGACCGACCCACCGGTGATCGAGCACGGCGGCGGCGTCTGGAGCATCAAGGTCCCCATCCCCGACAACCCCCTCGGATTCACCCTCGTCCACCTCCTCGACACCGATCGCGGACCCGTCCTCATCGACACCGGCTGGGACGACCCGACGTCCTGGCACACCCTCACCGCGGGACTCGCCCGCTGCGGCGTCACCGTCGCCGATGTGCACGGCGTGGTCGTCACCCACCACCACCCCGACCACCACGGCCTGTCCGCGAAGGTCCGCGACGCGTCCGGGGCCTGGATCGCGATGCACGAGGCGGACGCCGACGTGGTGCGGCGCACCCGCGCCAACCCGCCCGACCGCTGGTACGCCTACATGGCCGCGAAGCTGCTGGCCGCAGGCGCCCCCGCCGAACACGTCGCCCCGCTGGTCCGCGCCGCCGAGGAGGGCCGCCCCCGCAGGCTCCCCGGCCTCGACCCCGCGCTGCCCGACCGCGCCATCACCCCGGGCGAACTCCTCGACCTGCCGGGCCGCCGCCTGCGCGCGATCTGGACCCCGGGCCACACCCCCGGCCACGTCTGCCTGCACCTGGAGGAGGAGCACCCCTCCCGCCTGCACGGCAACGGCCGTCTCTTCTCCGGCGACCACCTGCTCCCCGGCATCACCCCGCACATCGGCCTGTACGAGGACCCCGACGACCACACCGTGACCGACCCCGTTGGCGACTACCTCGACTCCCTGGAACGGGTCGGCCGCCTCGACCCCGCCGAGGTCCTGCCCGCCCACCAGCACGCGTTCACCGACGCCCCCGCCCGCGTCCGCGAACTCCTCGCCCACCACGAGGACCGCCTCACCGGACTGCTCGGCCTGCTCGCCGAGCCCCTCACCCCCTGGCGGCTCGCCGAGCACATGGAGTGGAACCGCCCCTGGTCCGAGATCCCCTACGGCTCCCGCAACATCGCGGTGTCGGAGGCGGAGGCCCATGTGCGGCGCCTGGTGAAACTGGGCCGCGCGGAGGCCGTGCCCGGCAGCGACCCGGTCGCGTACGTGGCGGTGTGACTCCCCGCCGCCCGGCCGCCCCTGGTACGGGCCGGTAGAGTGGGCGCGTCGTCCTCACGCCCGTACAGGGGGAAGCCGGTGCGAATCCGGCGCTGACCCGCAGCCGTATACACCGCTCCCGCGGTACAGCCGGAATGCCCGGTGCGGAACGTGACCGGCTCGCTTCATCGGGGCCCCCGATGAGCGGCACCGTCGAGGTATACGGAGCCGGAGCCGCCCGGAAGCCGTGCTCGCAACGGTCCGTGCCGCCCCGCTCCCCGCAGGGAGAGGCAACCCGCCGCATCATGAACGTTCGCCGCAGCGCAGCGGTCCTGGCCGCCGTCGCCGTGTTCGGTTCGGTGGCCGCACCGGCCGCCTTCGCGGACGACGCGTCGCCGTCGCCCGCGCTTCCCTCGGGCCTCTACGGCAAGACCGACCCCAAGTTCGACGGCGTCTTCCGGCAGTCGTACGCCCTGCTCGCCCAGCACACCGAGGGCGTCAAGCCCGCCGCCAAGGCCGTCGACTGGCTGACCGGGCAGCAGTGCGCGAGCGGCGGCTATGCCGCCTACCGCGCGGACGCCGCCGAGCCGTGCAACTCCAAGACGACGGTCGACAGCAACTCCACCGCCGCCGCCGTGCAGGCCCTCGCCGCGCTCGGCGGCGAGCAGAAGACGGTCAAGAAGAGCGTCGACTGGCTGAAGTCCGTACAGAACAAGGACGGCGGCTGGGGCTACAACCCGGGCCTGCCCACCGACGCCAACTCCACCGGCATCGTGATCGGCGCCCTCGTCGCGGCGGGCGAGAACCCCGCCGACGTGAAGTCCCAGGACGGCAAGTCCGCCTACGACGCGCTGCCGAAGCTCGCCATGGACTGCGACAAGGACGGCGGCGCCTTCGGCCTCGCCGACGCCAAGTCCGGCAAGCTCGCGCCGAACGCCGACGCCACCGCGGCCGGCGTGCTCGGCAGCCTCGGCAGGGGCCTGGTCGTGGCGCCGCCCAAGAAGACCGAGCCCGCCGGGACCAAGTGCGCGAAGCCGGACACCGCCACGCAGGCCGCCAGCAACGGCACCGGCTATCTGCTCGACACCCTCGGCAGGACCGACGACCACCTGATGTCCGCGATGCCGGGCGCCAAGGAGCAGCCGGACTTCGGCAACACCGCCGACGCCGTGCTGGCCCTCGCCGCCGCGGGCCAGCAGGACCAGGCGGAGAAGTCCGCCGAGTGGCTCGCGAAGAACTCCGCGGACTGGGCGAAGCAGTCGGGCCCCGCCGCCTACGCCCAGCTGATCCTCGCCGCCAACGCGGCGGGCCTCGACGCCCGTGACTTCGGCGGCGCCGACCTCGTCAAGCAGCTCAACGCCACCGGCCCGGCCCCGGAGAGCGCGTCGAAGTCCCCGGCCGCGTCGGACGAGGAGAAGAAGGACGACGACGGCGGCGTCAGCATCTGGTGGATCATCGGCGTCGGCCTGGTCGCCGGCATCGGCATCGGCTTCCTCTACAGCGGCAACCGCAAGAAGCAGCAGCTGTGACCCCGGGCCGTGCGCGGCGCGGGCGCCCGGTGGTCGTGGCGCTCGTCGCCGCCCTGCTCGGCATCCTCGCCGCCGCGCCCGCCCAGGCCGCGGGCTACCGCTACTGGTCGTTCTGGGACCGCGACGGCGACTCCTGGGTGTACGCGACCCAGGGCCCCGGCACCGCACGGCCCGATGACGGCGACGTCCAGGGCTTCCGCTTCGCCGTCTCCGAGGACTCCAAGGACGCGGCGAAACCGCGCGGCCCCGCGGACTTCGACGACATCTGCGCGAGCACTCCCGCCAAGGACGGCCGCAAGCGGGTCGCCCTCGTCATCGACTTCGGCCTGCCCAAGGACGCACCCGACGGCGAGCGGCCGCCCGCGCCGCGGCAGGCCTGCGCGCAGGTCGCCGAGGACGCCACCAGCGCCGAGGCCCTCGCCTCCGTCGCCAAGTCGCTGCGCTACGACAACCACGCGCTGCTGTGCGCGATCTCCGGCTACCCGAAGGCGGGCTGCGGCGAGCAGGTGTCCGGCGACGGCAGCGCGCGGAAGGAGACGGCCGCGCAGGACGAGACCGGCAAGGACGACGACGGCGGGCCCTCCGTCGGTCTGATCGCCGGGGTCGCCGTCGTCGCGGTGCTCGGCGGTGCCGCGATCTGGCAGGCCCGGCGCCGTCGCGGCTGACGCGGCCCGGACACGGACACGGACAGCACGATGACGGACCACGGCAGGAGCACGCCCGGCGCCCTCAAGCGACGCCTGGCCCCCGAGGCGCACCGGAGCAACGCCCTGCACCCGGGCGCCTGGTGGATCTGGGCGCTCGGCCTCGGCACCGCGGCGTCACGGACGACCAACCCGCTCCTGCTCGGCCTGCTGATCGGCGTCGCCGGTTATGTGGTGGCGGCGCGGCGGACGTCCGCGCCCTGGGCGAAGTCGTACGGCGCGTTCGTGAAGCTGGGCCTCTTCGTGATCGGGATCCGGCTTGTCTTCGCGATCGTGCTCGGCTCTCCGATCCCCGGCACGCACACCGTCGTCACCCTGCCCGAGGTGCCGCTGCCCGACTGGGCGAAGGGCGTGCGGATCGGCGGCCGGGTCACGGCCGAGGGCCTGCTCTTCGCGCTGTACGACGGGATCAGGCTCGCGGGCCTGCTGATCTGTGTCGGCGCGGCGAACGCCCTGGCCAGCCCGGCGCGGCTGCTCAAATCGCTGCCCGGCGCGCTGTACGAGGCCGGGGTCGCCGTCGTCGTGGCGATGACCTTCGCGCCGAACCTGATCACCGACGTGCAGCGGCTGCGGGCCGCGCGACGGCTGCGCGGCCGCCCCGACAAGGGGATCCGGGGGCTGCTCCAGGTGGGCCTGCCGGTCCTCGAAGGCGCCCTTGAGCGGTCGGTCGCGCTGGCCGCCGCGATGGACGCGCGCGGCTTCGGCCGCAGCGCCGCCGTGCCCGCCGGGGTGCGCAGGGCCACGGCAGTGCTGACGCTCGGCGGACTCATGGGGGTGTGCGTGGGGACGTACGGACTACTGACCGCGCAGGGCGCCTCGTACGGTCTGCCCGTGCTGATCGCCGGGCTGCTCGCCGCGCTCGGCGGGCTGCGGCTCGGCGGCCGCAGGGCCGTGCGCACCCGCTACCGGCCCGACCCGTGGGGCGTGCGCGCCTGGCTGGTCGCCGGGTCGGGGATCGCGGTCGCGGGCCTGATGATCTGGGCCGCTTCGTACGATCCGGCCGCCCTGCACCCCGGCGTCGTGCCGCTGACCGCGCCGACGCTGCCGCTGTGGCCCGCGGCGGCGGTCCTGATCGGTCTGCTGCCCGCGTTCGTGGCGCCGGTGCCGTCCGAGGCGTCGGCACCCGTACGCGCCGGGCGCCCGGCCGCCGCACCGGAGCCCGCCCCGGTGGAAGCCCCGCCGGAGAAGGCGTCGCCCGCCGCCTGGCGCGGGAGCGTGCCCTCGCCCGTGCCGCCCGAGCCCAGCCCCTCCGTACCTCCCGAGGAGACGTCATGATCCGCTTCGAGGACGTCTCCGTGACCTACGAGGGGGCGCCCGGCCCCACCGTCCGCGGGGTCGATCTCACCGTCCCCGAAGGCGAGTTGGTGCTCCTCGTCGGCCCCTCGGGAGTCGGCAAGTCGACCCTGCTCGGCACGGTGAGCGGACTCGTGCCGCACTTCACCGGCGGCACCCTGCGCGGCCGCGTGACGGTGGCGGGCCGTGACACCCGCACGCACAAACCCCGCGAACTCGCCGACGTGGTCGGCACGGTGGGCCAGGACCCGCTCTCGCACTTCGTGACGGACACGGTCGAGGACGAGCTGGCGTACGGCATGGAGTCGCTCGGCCTGGCCCCCGACGTGATGCGCCGCCGCGTCGAGGAGACCCTGGACCTGCTCGGCCTCGCCGACCTGCGCGACCGCCCCATCGCGACCCTCTCGGGCGGCCAGCAGCAGCGCGTCGCGATCGGCTCCGTCCTCACCCCGCACCCCCGGGTCCTCGTCCTCGACGAGCCGACGTCCGCGCTCGACCCGGCCGCCGCCGAAGAGGTGCTCGCCGTACTGCAGCGCCTGGTCCACGACCTCGGCACCACCGTCCTGATGGCCGAGCACCGCCTGGAGCGCGTCGTGCAGTACGCGGACCAGGTGCTGCTGCTCGCGGCCCCCGGCGAACCGCCGGTGCTCGGCGACCCCGCCGCGCTGATGGCCCGCTCCCCCGTCTTCCCGCCCGTCGTCGCCCTCGGCAGGATCGCGGGCTGGTCGCCGCTGCCGCTGACCGTGCGCGACGCGCGGCGCAGGGCGGGCGCGCTGCGGGAGCGGCTCGCGGCGGCCGGGCCGCGCGCCGAACCCGCCCCGGAGGAGGTGGCGGGGCGCGGGCCCCGGCTGCGCAAGGGACGTACACCCGACGAGCTGACGGCGGCGACGACCGCCGCCGTCTCCCGTCTCGCCGTGCGCCGCGGCCGCGTCGAGGCGCTGCGCCACGTCGACCTCACCGTCACGCCCGGCGAGACCGTCGCCCTGATGGGCCGCAACGGCGCGGGGAAGTCCACCCTCCTGTCCACCCTGGTCGGCCTGCTCGAACCGACATCGGGCACGGTCCGCGTCGGCGGCGCCGTCCCCCACCGCACCGCCCCGCGCAAGCTGATCCGGCACGTGGGCCTGGTCCCGCAGGAACCGCGTGACCTCTTGTACGCGGACACGGTGGCCGCCGAGTGCGCCGCCGCCGACCACGACGCGGACGCCGAGCCCGGGGTGTGCCGCGCCCTGGTGAGCGAGCTGCTGCCCGGCATCGCGGAGGACACGCACCCCCGCGACCTCTCCGAGGGCCAGCGCCTCGCGCTCGCCCTGGCGATCGTCCTGACCGCACGCCCTCCCCTTCTCCTGCTCGACGAGCCGACCCGCGGCCTCGACTACGCGGCCAAGGCCCGCCTGGTCACGATCCTGCGGAACCTCGCCGCCGACGGCCACGCCATCGTCCTCGCCACGCACGACGTGGAGCTGGCCGCCGAGATCGCCCACCGCGTGGTGATCCTCGCGGACGGCGAGATCGTCGCGGACGGCCCGACCGAGCAGATCGTGGTGTCGTCGCCGTCCTTCGCGCCCCAGGTCACCAAGATCCTGGCACCGCAGGAGTGGCTGACCGTGACGCAGGTGCGCGAGGCCCTCGGCACGGCGGGGGCGGCGTCGTGACCGCTCCCGCGCAGGCCCAGGCCCGCCCCATCCGTCTCGGCCGCCGCTCGATCGCCGCGCTCGCCCTGGTCAGCGCCGTGGGCGTGGTCGCCTTCGGGTGGCCGCTGCTCGCGGGCCCGAACTCCGGGTTCAGCGAGCACGCGCAGGACGCGCCGTGGCTGTTCGCGGCGCTGCTTCCGCTGCTGCTCGCCGTGGTGGTGGCGACCATCGCGGACGTGGGGCTCGACGCGAAGGCCATCGCGATGCTCGGGGTGCTCGCCGCCGCGGGGGCGGCGCTGCGGCCGCTGGGCGCGGGCACCGCGGGCATCGAGCCGATGTTCTTCCTGATGGTGCTGAGCGGGCGGGTGCTCGGACCCGGCTTCGGGTTCGTGCTCGGGGCGGTGTCGATGTTCGCCTCGGCGCTGCTGACCGGGGGCGTGGGCCCGTGGATGCCGTTCCAGATGCTGTCGATGGGCTGGGTCTGCATGGGCGCGGGGCTGCTGCCGGGCCCCGATTCCCTGCGCGGGCGGCGCGAGCTGGGGCTGCTCGCCGGGTACGGCGCGGTGTCGTCGGTCCTGTACGGCACGGTCATGAACCTTCAGGGCTGGCCCTATCTGGGCGGCCTGGCCACCGGCGTCTCCTTCGTGCCGGGCGACCCGCTCGCCGACAACCTCGGCCGTTTCCTCGCGTACTGCCTGGCCACCTCGCTCGGCTGGGACCTGCCGCGAGCCGTCGTCACGGTCCTGCTGAGCCTCGCGCTGGGGCCCGCGGTCCTGAAGGCGCTGCGCCGGGCCACGCGCCGGGCCGCGTTCGAGGCGCCGGTCACATTCGAGGCGCCGAAGCCGTAGGGGGCCCTGCGCTCTCCGTTACATGGCGGGCCCGTGGCCGTGAGGCGGCCCACAGGACTTTGGTCCTCTACTACGGGGGGTCGTAGCGCGCACCCCTTGATGTACACGCGTCAATCACCGCGCTGACCTGCGGATTGAGAGCCACGTCACACGACGGACATTCGGCGTGGGTGCGACTTCCACTAGTAAATGGGGTCATTGCGGCGAGGTAACAGCCCTGCTTCTCTGGACGAGTCGCACGGCGCCGACGAGCCCACCCGGGCCTCGGCGCCGCCGCATGTCCCCCACAGATCCCCCGCGATCCACGGCGTGCGCAGCGACAGTCCCGTCCCCCACCGGAAGGTCCTCTGTGTCCGCCTCGCTCCTCCGCCGCATCGCTTCCCCGAAGAAGGCCCTCACCGGCGGCCTCGTCGCCGCAGCCGCCACCGGCATGGTCTTCGCCGCGGCACCCGCTCAGGCAGCCACCCCGACCACCGCGAAGGCCGCCGTCCCGGCCGCCGCCCCCGCCGCCGCTCCCGCCTCCGCCCAGGCGATCGCCAAGCAGATGATCCCGGACGCCGCGCAGTACCAGGCGTTCAGCAACATCGTCGCCCACGAGAGCGGCTGGAACCACACCGCGACCAACGCCTCCTCCGGCGCCTACGGCCTGGTCCAGGCGCTGCCCGGCTCGAAGATGGCCTCGGCGGGCGCGGACTGGAAGACCAACCCGGCGACCCAGATCAAGTGGGGCCTCGACTACATGAACGACCGCTACGGCAGCCCCGTCGGCGCGTGGAACTTCTGGCAGGCGAACGGCTGGTACTGAGGTTGCGGCCGCGCTTGACGCGCCGTTGATCACCGGCTTCGCCGAGTTCGTCCTCAAACGCCGGACGGGCTGGAACATCCAGCCCGTCCGGCGTTTGGCGTTCCTCAGAGCCGCTGGATGATCGTCCCCGTCGCCACCGCACCCCCCGCGCACATCGTCACCAGCGCGAACTCCTTGTCCCTGCGCTCCAGCTCGTGCAGGGCCGTGATGATGAGCCGCGCCCCCGTCGCCCCCACGGGGTGCCCGAGTGCGATCGCCCCACCGTTCACGTTGACCTTCTCCAGGTCCTGGCCGAAGACCTGGGCCCAGCTCAGCACCACGGACGCGAAGGCCTCGTTGATCTCGACGATGTCGATGTCCTTCAGGGACATCCCCGCCTTGCCGAGCACCGCGCGCGTCGCGTCGATCGGCCCGTCCAGGTGGAAGTGCGGGTCGGCGCCGACCAGTGCCTGGGCGACGATCCGGGCCCGCGGCTTCAGCTTCAGGGCCCGCGCCATCCGCTTGGACGCCCACATGATGGCCGCCGAACCGTCCGAGATCTGCGAGGAGTTGCCCGCGGTGTGCACGGCGGTCGGCATGACGGGCTTGAGTCCGCCGAGCCCCTCCATGGTCGTGTCGCGCAGCCCCTCGTCCCGGTCGACGAGCCGCCACATGCCCTGCCCCGCGGCCTGCTCCTCCTCGGTGGTGGGCACCTGCACGGCGAACGTCTCGCGTTTGAAGCGCTCCTCGGACCAGGCGGCCACGGCCCGTTCCTGCGAGATGAGGCCGAGCGAGTCGACGTTCTCGCGGGTGAGCCCGCGCTTGCGGGCGATGCGTTCGGCGGCCTCGAACTGGTTGGGCAGGTCGACGTTCCACTCGTCGGGGAAGGGCTTGCCGGGGCCGTGCTTGGAGCCGGAGCCGAGCGGCACCCGTGACATCGCCTCGACGCCGCAGCTGATCCCGACGTCGATGACACCGGCCGCGACCATGTTGGCGACCATGTGGCTCGCCTGCTGCGAGGACCCGCACTGGCAGTCGACGGTGGTGGCCGCGGTCTCGTACGGCAGTCCCATGGTGAGCCAGGCCGTGCGCGCCGGGTTCATGGACTGCTCCCCGGCGTGCGTCACGGTGCCGCCGACGATCTGCTCGACGCAGTCCGCGTGGATGCCGGTGCGGCCGAGGAGTTCGCGATAGGTCTCACCGAGCAGATAGGCGGGATGGAGATTGGCGAGCGCGCCGCCGCGCTTGCCGATGGGCGTGCGTACTGCTTCGACGATGACGGGTTCCGCGGCCATGGGCTCGTCCTCTCCCTCCACGTCCCGCGAGCCGTCCCGGCGGCTCGCGAGAGGAACTAGTACGCGTTCTAGTTCTGTTCTGCAGTCTGCTGAGCGGACCCCCGGCGCCGCAAGGGTCTTGCACGCACCTTGCGCGGGACCCACACGCAATCAGTCCGGTTGTGGGCCTTGCCTCTTGTAGAACCCGTTACTACCTTTCGAGCCATCTCCTGATGGACCGTCAGAACTCAGCACACGCCTGGAGTTGCCGATGCCCTGTCCAGCGCTGCCCGACGGGTTCGACTTCACCGATCCCGACCTGCTTCAAGACCGCGTGCCCCTCCCGGAGTTCGCACAGCTGCGGCAGACGGAACCGGTGCGCTGGATCACCCAGCCGCCCCGGATCTCCGGCTTCGACGACGCGGGCTACTGGGCCGTCACGCGGCACGAGGACGTCAAGTACGTCTCCACGCACCCGGAGTTGTTCTCCTCCAACCTCAACACCGCGGTCATCCGCTTCAACGAGTCCATCAGCAGGGACCAGATCGAGGTCCAGAAGCTGATCATGCTCAACATGGACCCGCCCGAGCACACCCGGGTCCGCCAGATCGTGCAGCGCGGCTTCACCCCCCGGGCCATCCGCTCCCTGGAAGAGGCCCTGCGCACCCGCGCCCGCTCCATCGTCGAGACGGCGCTCGACCGGGCGGGCCCCGACGGCAGCTTCGACTTCGTCACGAACGTCGCCGTCGAACTCCCCCTCCAGGCCATCGCCGAGCTGATCGGCGTCCCCCAGGAGGACCGCTCCAAGATCTTCGACTGGTCCAACAAGATGGCGGCGTACGACGACCCGGAGTACGCGATCACCGAGGAGATCGGCGCCGAGGCGGCCATGGAGATCGTCTCGTACTCGATGAATCTCGCCGCGGCCCGCAAGGAGTGCCCGGCCAAGGACATCGTCAGCCAGCTGGTGGCCGCGGAGGACGAAGGGAACCTCTCCTCCGACGAGTTCGGCTTCTTCGTGATCCTGCTCGCGGTGGCCGGCAACGAGACCACCCGCAACGCCATCACCCACGGCATGCACGCCTTCCTCACCCACCCCGGGCAGTGGGAGCTCTACAAGCGCGAGCGTCCCGACACGACGGCGGAGGAGATCGTGCGCTGGGCGACCCCGGTCGTCTCCTTCCAGCGCACCGCCACGCAGGACACCGAGATCGGCGACGCGCGCATCAAGATGGGCGACCGCGTCGGCGTCTTCTACTCCTCCGCCAACCACGACCCCGACGTCTTCGAGCACCCGGACGCGTTCGACATCACCCGGGACCCCAATCCGCACCTCGGCTTCGGCGGCGGCGGCCCGCACTTCTGCCTCGGCAAGTCCCTCGCGGTCCTGGAGATCAACCTCATCTTCAACGCGATAGCGGACGTCCTGCCGGACCTGCGGCTGGTCTCCGACCCCCGCAGGCTGCGCTCCGCCTGGCTCAACGGCGTCAAGGAGCTCCAGGTCAGCGCCCGCTGACCCGCCTCCAGGGAGGCAGGGGCCACCACCCCTCACGCCCCGCCCCTGCCTCCCCCGGAGGACAGAACCAACGTTTCCGTCGTGTGCCGCGTCTTGAGTGGTGAACCTTGCCTGTCCAAGACTTCGAACGGAAACGGTGGCCGTGGCCTCTGCCGACATCTCGCTCGCGCCGTCCGGCAGTTCACCCACCGAGCGGAATTCCACCTTCCGCGGGTTCTGCCGCCGCCACCGCATACCGCTGCTCGCCACCGTCCCCACCCTTCCCCTGTACGCGGTGTGGGCGATGTTCCTCGCGACCGGCGGCGGCGACCTCGCGGCGCAGGAGGCCTGGGCCCAATTCGCCTCCGAGCACGGCGCGGCCGCGTACAACCTCTTCTGGTACGGCGGCATGCACACCGCCAACTACAGCCTGATCTCGCCCTACTTGATGGCCGCGATCGGCGTGAAAACCGTGACGGTCCTGTCCGGCGTCGCGGGCGCCTGGCTGGCCGCCGCACTGGTCGGGCGCACCGGGATCCACCGACCCCTGTGGCCCGCGGTGCTCGCCTCGCTCGGGGTGTGGTGCAACGTCGCGTCCGGGCGCACCACGTTCGCGCTCGGCCTCGCCTTCGGCCTCGCCGCCTGCCTGGTCCTCGTCGGGGAGCGGCGCGTGGTCGTCGCCACCGTCTGCGCGGCGCTCGCCACCATGGCGTCCCCGGTCGCCGGGCTCTTCCTGGTGGTCGTGGGCGCGGGCCACTTCTTCGTACGCGACTGGGTGCGCACGGCCGTCCTCGTCGTGCCGCCCTTCGCGGTGGTGGCGACCACGACGGTGCTCTTCCCGTTCGACGGCGAGCAGCCGATGCCCTTCGACCGGATCTTCCCGCCGGTGATCTTCGGCCTCGCGCTCGTCCTCGCGGCCCCCGCGCACTGGCGGGTGCTGCGGTGGGGCGCCGGGATCTACGCGCTCGGCACCGTCCTGACGTATCTCGTCCCGTCCCCGATCGGCACGAACGTGGAGCGGCTCGCGGAGCTGTTCGGCCCCGCCGCGCTGCTCGCGGCGCTGCTCGCCCCCGGCCTGAACCGGGTGCGACGGGCCGCGCTCGCGCTGGCGCTCGTCCTGTCCTCGGCCTGGGTGGTGCAGAAGACCGTCGACGACCTCATGGTGTCGACGAAGGTGCCGAGGTGGGCGGCCGACACCCACGGCGTGGTGCGGGAGCTGGAGCGGCTCGGCGCCGACCGCGGCCGCGTCGAGGTGGTCCCGGCCCGCAACCACCGCGAGGCCACCGCGCTCGCCCCGTACGTGAACATGGCGCGCGGCTGGAACCGCCAGCTCGACATCGAACGCGGCCGCCTCTTCTACGACGGGACGTTCTCCGCGGCCACCTACCGCGCCTGGCTGGACCGTTGGGCCGTCGGGTACGTCGTCCTGCCGTCGGGCAGGCCGGACGGGCCCGCTGAGGACGAGGCGGCGCTGGTGACGAGCGAGCCCGACTGGCTGCAGCCGCTGTGGAAGGACGCGCACTGGCGGATCTACCGGGTGCGGAACTCGGTGCCGCTGGTGTCCGAGCCCGCGTCGGTGGTGCGTTCCACCGGCTCCGACGTGGTGGTCCGGGTGCCGAAGCGGGGTTCGGTGACCGTACGCCTCGTGTACTCGCCGTGGCTGCGGGCCGAGGGGGCCTGTCTGAAGCGGCATGGCGAGTTCACCCGCCTCTCGGTGCCGGCGCCCGGCACCTACAAGATCAGCTCGGGGTACGGTCCTTCGCCGCGCCGTCCTTCGACATGTCGATGACGGGTGGCGCCGCGGCCCCGGTGGCGACCTTCAGCGGCTGGCGCACCCGGGGTCCCGAGAGCAGATAGGTGAGGCCGAAGCCCGCGCCCACCACGGCCGCGCCGCCCACCGCGTCGAGCACCCAGTGGTTGCCGGTGCCCACGATCGCGGAGACCGTGAAGAACGGGTGCAGCAGGCCGAGCGCCTTCATCCACCACTTCGGCGCGACAACCGCGATGACCAGGCCGCACCACAGGGACCAGCCGAAGTGCAGCGAGGGCATCGCCGCGTACTGGTTGGTGAGGTCGGTCAGCGTGCCGTAGTTCGGCTTGGTGAAGTCCTGCGCGCCGTGCACCGTGTCGATGAAGCCGAGGTCGGGCATCAGGCGCGGCGGGGCGAGCGGATAGGCCCAGAAGCCGACGAGGGCGAGGACCGTCGCGAAGCCGAGCGCGGAGCGCGCCCAGCGGTACTCGGCGGGTCTGCGGACGTACAGGACGCCGAGCACGGTCAGCGGCACCACGAAGTGGAACGACGTGTAGTAGAAGTTGAAGAAGTCCTCCATCCAACCGGTCCGCGCCGTCAGCTGGTTGAACCAGTGCTCGATGTCGATGTGCAGGAACTGCTCGATCGCGTGGACCTGCTCGCCGTGCTGCTCGGCGGTGGCCCGGCCCCCGGAGATCGTGCCGCCCGTCGCGGCCAGCCTGACCTGCTGGTACGCGGAGTAGCCGACGCGGATCAGGAGCAGTTCGAGAAGCAGGTTCGGGCGGGTCAGGACGCGCCGCCAGAACGGGACGAGCGGCACCCGCTTCCAGCGGGCCGGGACGGGCGCCGCGTAGTCCGTGGGGATCGGCGAACGGTACTGCGGGTGCGTACGGGACAGGAACGGCACGACGACGGCGGCGGCCAGCGCTGCGATCAGTACGACGTTGTCCCTGATCGGCTCGGTGACCGGCATGTTCGGCAGCATCATCTTGGCGGGCAGCGTCGACACGAGGACGACGGCCACCGGCCACATGTACCGGTCGGACTGCTTCTTCCCGGCCCGGCCGACCACCGCGAACACCACCCACAGGAGCTGGTGCTGCCAGGTCGTCGGCGACACCGCGACGGCGACACAGCCGGTGATCGCGGTGGCGAGGAGCAGCTGCCCGTCCTTGGCGTAACGCACCGCGCGGCGCAGGCCGAGGCAGATGACCGCCCCGCTCAGGACGACGAACAGGCCGATCTCCAGGGGGCCTTCGAAACCGAACCGGAGCAGCATGCCGTGCAGCGACTGGTTCGCGTTGGCGTCCGGGCTCGCGCCGAGGCCCGCTCCCGCGAGGTGATGGATCCAGTACGTCCATGAGTCGTGCGGCATCGCGGCCCAGGCGAGCGCGGTGCAGGCGGCGAACGTGAGGCCGGTGGACGCGGCGGCCCTCCTGCGTCCGGTGAACCAGAGCAGTCCGGCGAAGAGCAGCATCGTCGGCTGCAGGGCGGCGCCGATGCCGATCAGGACACCGCTGGCCCGCTCGCCGCGCACGGTGAAGAGCCCGAGCAGGACGAGCAGGACCGGGATGATGCTGGTCTGGCCGAGGTACAGGGTGTTGCGCACCGGCAGGGAGAGGATCAGCAGGCTGATCGCCACGGGCGCGGCGAGCAGCGAGGTGAGCCGGGACACCGGATGGGGCAGGGCGCGGGCCGCGACCAGGCCGAGCACGACCACGAGGCCGAGCGTGCCGAACGTCCAGGCCCAGCCGAGCGCCTGCTCGGCGGAGCGTGCCAGGGGTTTGAGCACGAGACCCGCGAACGGTGTGCCGGTGAACTTGTCCGCGTCGTAGAGCGAGCCGTTCACATGCAGGACGCCGTTCGGCCCGATCCAGGTCTCCAGGTCGGTGAGGCGCTCGGTCGGCGGCGTGCGCAGGACGACGGTCACCTGACGGATCGCCAGGACGGCCGCCACCAGCCAGAGAACCGCACGGACCGCTCCGATATGCGCCTGGGGTCCACCCGCGTTGCCCGGTCCCCTGTGCTCAACGTTCGCCACGCGCCGTCAGCCCTCCTGCCCCGTTCGTCACGTACGCGGCCCTGCCCGTGCCCGGTCCGGAGACCGATCAGGGAGTCGCGCCCCTGCTGTGAGACGCACGCAACCACCATTTCACCTGGCAGCCACACCGGTTTCCATCGGCTTTTCGGGCGCTGTGCCCCACTGGACCCCATTCCTGCGGTGACGCCCCGGACCCCCGGCCGCGGTTCCCGGCCCCGGCAGCGACAAAGATCACAAGCAGGGCGTACCCCCACTACCCGTAGAAACATCGTTTGACCTGGACAGAAGCCATTTTCACGCGGTGCGCGTGCGACCATGTACCGACCGTAATGATGGCTGATGCACCTATGGTCGCTTTCGGGCCGCCCGGATCTGCGTGGGCGGCCTTGTCCTTGTCGTCGACCGAGAGCAGGCGAGCGAACCCTTGGCGAGCGCCACATCCGTCGCCCCCAGCGAGACCGGAACCGCCGCGCGGGTCCGGACCGATCAGGCCCCCGACGTCACCGTCACCGACCCCGCGATGGTCAAGCGCGCGGTGAAGGCCGCGGCCCTCGGCAACGCGATGGAGTGGTTCGACTTCGGCGTCTACAGCTATATCGCCGTGACGCTCGGCAAGGTCTTCTTCCCCTCGGGCAACCCCACGGCCCAGCTGCTCTCCACCTTCGGCGCCTTCGCCGCGGCCTTCCTGATCCGCCCGCTCGGCGGCATGGTCTTCGGCCCGCTCGGCGACCGCGTCGGCCGCCAGAAGGTCCTCGCCCTCACCATGATCATGATGGCGGCGGGCACCCTCGCCATCGGCCTGATCCCGTCCTACGCGACGATCGGCGTCTGGGCACCGATCCTGCTCCTCGCGGCCCGCCTGGTGCAGGGCTTCTCCACGGGCGGCGAGTACGCGGGCGCCTCCACGTTCATCGCCGAGTACGCCCCCGACAAGAAGCGCGGCTTCCTCGGCAGCTGGCTGGAGTTCGGCACGCTCGCCGGCTACATCGGCGGCGCGGGCCTGGTCACCCTGATGACGGCGGTCCTCTCCTCCGACGACCTCGTCTCCTGGGGCTGGCGCATCCCCTTCCTGATCGCGGGCCCGATGGGCCTGATCGGTCTCTACCTGCGCATGAAGCTCGAAGAGACCCCGGCATTCGCCGCCGAACTGGAGAAGGCCCACAAGGACGAGCAGTCCCGCCCGAAGGTGCGGCTGCGCGACATGATCGCGGGCCAGTGGAAGGCCCTCCTCCTCTGCATGGGCCTGGTCCTGGTCTTCAACGTCACCGACTACATGCTGCTGTCGTACATGCCCAGCTATCTGACCAGCGAGCTGGAGTACGACGAGACGCACGGGCTCCTGGTCATCCTGGTGGTCATGGCGCTGATGATGTGCGCCCAGCCGTTCATGGGCGCGCTCACCGACCGCGTCGGCCGCCGCCCCGTGATCGCCGCGGGCTGCGCCGGATTCTTCCTCCTCTCCGTCCCCGCCCTCCTCCTCATCCGCGAGGGCTCCCTCTGGGCGATCGGCCTCGGCCTCGGCGCGCTCGGCCTGCTCCTGGTCTGCTTCACCGCCTCGATGCCCTCGGCCCTCCCCGCCCTCTTCCCGACCAAGGTCCGCTACGGCTCCCTCTCCATCGGCTTCAACATCTCCGTCTCGGTCTTCGGCGGCACGACCCCCCTGGTCGTCACGGCCCTGATCGGCGCGACCGGCGACAAGATGATGCCCGCGTACTACATGATGGCCGCAGCCGTGATCGGCGGAATCGCCGTCTGGTACCTGACCGAATCAGCCCGCAAGCCCCTGCCGGGGTCGCCTCCGGCGGTGGAGACAGAGGCGGAGGCGATGGCTCTGCGCGAGCCCCACAGCCACTGAGCGGCGCCCCGCAAGGGGCACAGGGAACTACGCGACCAGCCCCGCAAGGGGCGCGGGGAACTGCGCGGCCGCCCCGTAAGGGGCGCGGGGAACTGCGCGACCAGCCCCCACAGACCCGAGGACGACGCACTCCACTTCCCACGGAGCGCTTAGCCCCTTCGACGCGTGAGGAGCGGGGCCAAGTTCCAGCCCCTCCGGCGTTTGAGGAGCGGGGTCTGGGGCGGAGCCCCAGGGGCGCGGGCCCACCTCCAGAGGGCTCACGCGCGGGGTCTGGGGCGGAGCCCCAGGGGCACGGGCCCACCTCCAGAGGGCTCACGCGCGGGGTCTGGGGCGGAGCCCCAGGGGCACGGGCCCACCTCCAGGGGGCTCACGCGCGGGGTCTGGGGCGGAGCCCCAGGGGCACGGGCCCACCCCCCGCGGTTCAAGCCCCGCAGGGAACCCCCGTCTGCCACCCCAAGAACAGCGGCACCTCCCCACCCCCATCGAGCACCACAACCCCGAACGGCCGCTCAAAGGCGACCCGCTCGACCCGCCGCGGGCGATACGCCCCACCCGGCGCCATCGGCACCGCCGTGACCGCCGCCGCCTCGACCCCCTCCTCCGCCACCTTCACGACCGCCTCCTGCACAACCTGCGATATCGCAAGCCGCTCCGGCGACATCCCGGAGAAGTCCGCGGCGTCGGTCATGGCCCACCGCACCCCCAGCGCGGCCAACTGCTCCGTCGCATCGGTCCGCGTCCGCAGCGACAGCCGGGGCAGCGCCATGACGATCTGCTCGGCGTCGATGCCGGACCACCGCTCCTGCGCCGCCCACCCGAGCGGCAGCACCGCGCCGGGCCCCGCACCGGGCTCCCCCAGGACGAAGCGGACCCGCACCGGCGCCCGCCCGCCGCGCGCGGCGCACCGCATCTCGACGACGCGCGCACGGCCGCCGTCCCCCGCGTCCCGGTCCACCACCCACGCGTCCCCCGGCGCGACGGCCCGCCGCATCGTGGGCACCTGATGGACATCGCCCGCCGCGTCTGTGAAGGCGGCGTCCCGCGTGCCCGCCCCCTCGAAGGGGTCCTCCCAACGCGCCTTCAACGCCAGCGCGTTGACCAGGAGGAGCAGCGTGTCCGGGGTGACGACCACCGGGAGGCGCTCGATCATCCCGTCCGTGGCCTCCCGCACCCACGCGTCGACGGCGTCCGGTTCCATCGGCCCGAAGCCGACGTCGGGCAGCGCCTCTCGGTACTCCCGGTGGACCGGAACCCTGCTCCACACGCGCGTGGCGACGCCCAACGCGTCCGTGCCCGCGAGGGCCCGCGCCCCGTCCGTGACGGCACGCGCCGCGTCGGGCCCGGCGGCGCCGAGCAACTCCCGCAGCTCGTCGGCGGTTTCCCCGCGCGCGCCCGCCGCGACGGCGGTCAGGGCGAGCCACAGACCCGCGGGCGAGCACACGAAGTCACCGGTGCCGCCGCCCTCTTGGGCCGTCGCCGCCATCTCGGGAAGCCACCGCTCGGCAAGCCCGCGGATCGCCGCCGCGGGCAGCGCCTGCCCCACTTCGTACGTCATGCCGTCCCCCGTAGTCACCCGCCGTGCCCGCCATCGCCGCGCAGGCGATCGTCAACCCCCAGTATGCGAGCCACCACTGACAATCCACCGCGCCAGGGCTAGGCTCCTTAGCGAACCTAACTAGACAGTCGAAGGGAACGTACGAACCACATGACTCAGCAGCAGTGGAACTCCGTCGACGCCTACTTCACCGACCTCCTCGCCCCGGCCGACGAGACCCTCACCGCCGCCCTGCGGGACAGCGACGCGGCCGGCCTCCCGCAGATCAACGTCGCCCCGAACCAGGGCAAGCTGCTTCAGCTGCTCGCCCAGATCCAGGGCGCCCGCCGCATCCTGGAGATCGGCACGCTCGGCGGCTACAGCACGATCTGGCTGGCCCGCGCGCTGCCCGCCGACGGCCACCTCATCACCCTCGAATTCAAGCCCGAGCACGCCGAAGTGGCCCGGGGCAACCTCGCACGCGCCGGGCTCGACAAGATCACGGAGGTCCGCGTGGGCCCCGCCGTCGACTCGCTCGCCGCACTCGCCGCGGAGGGCCCCGAGCCCTTCGACCTCGTCTTCATCGACGCCGACAAGGCCAACAACCCGCGCTACGTGGAGTGGTCGCTCAAGCTCACCCGGCCGGGCAGCCTGATCGTCCTCGACAACGTCGTACGGAGCGGCGCCGTCACCGACCCCGACAGCACCGACCCGAGCGTCCAGGGCACCCGCGCCGCGCTCGACATCATGGCGGAGCACCCCAAGCTGAGCGCCACGGCGCTGCAGACGGTGGGCACTAAGGGGTACGACGGCTTCGCACTGGCACGCGTACTCGACTGACCCGACGCACCCGACACACCCCGGACCAGGCCCTCCGGACCACCCCGGCTCAACTCTCGTGGTAAAAGCCCACGTTCACGCTGCGCGGCCCCGCCCTGTCCTGGATGACGACCTCGCCGGAGCCGCCTCGGGGAAGCGGCTCCGTCGCCCCGTACGCGAGGGGCCGCGCGGCGCCCTGCGACACCACCCGCACCTCGGACGCGGGGTCGGGGTTCGAGCCGCGCAGCCAGGTGACCGACCAGGACCCGTCGGGCCCGCAGCGGAACTCCAGGTGCGCGCGGGACACGAACAGCCAGTCCTCGGGCGGCACGAGCCCGCACCTGCCCCGGTCGCGCCCCACGCGCAGCACCGCGCCCGGCTCGCTCGACGCGTCGGCCATGTGCATGCCCGCGGTCGCACCCGACTCCACCCCGGACACCGAGGCCATGGTCAGCTCCAGCACGTACGTACTCCCCCTCGACTCACGACGGTTCCAGCGCGGTTGACGCGCGCCGCCGCATCTTAGGTCGGCCCACCCGCGCCCGCACACCCTCCTTGGGACAATGGACCCATGACTGAGCGCAAGCCACCTGGAGTGAATTTCGAGTCCTGGATCGACAAGCAGATCAGGGAGGCCGAACAGCGCGGCGACTTCGCCGAGCTGCCGGGCAGGGGCAAGCCGCTGCCGGGCGACCAGACCGCGCCGTACGACGAACTGTGGTGGATCAAGCAGAAGTTGGCCCGCGAAGGCGTCTCCGTCCTCTCCCCGACGCTCGCCCTGCGCAAGGAGGCCGAGGACGTGCTCGCCGCGGCCGCCGACGCCCCCTCCGAACGCGTGGCGCGACAGCTCGTGACGGAGCTCAACGACAAGATCCGCGAGGCCCTGCGCAGACCGCCGCCGGGCCCGCCGCTCGGCCTCGCCCCCTTCGACCTCGACGAAGTGGCCCGCACCTGGCGAGACCGCCACGGGACGTGAGATGACGCGACGCGCCGTTTGACGGGGCGCTTCCTGGCAACCCGTCCCGGGGACAGGCACCGGGCCCGTGCACCGGCCGGTCCCGGTGCACGGGCCGTTCCCAGGCCCGCTCCCCAGGCCCGATCCCCGGGCCACACCCCGGGAAGGCACCCATCCCATGTCCACAGTCATGATCATCGTGCTGATCGCGGCCGTCGTGGTCCTCGTCGCGACCGCGGGCCTCGCACTGGCCCGCGGGCTGCCTCGCACGGGCGGCGGCCGCCGTCTGAAGCGGCGCTTCGGACCCGAGTACGACCGCGCGGTCGCCCGGCACGACGGCGACACCAGGGCCGCCGAACGCGACCTCGCCGAACGCGTGAAGCGGCACGGCTCCCTGCGGACGCTGCCGCTCGACCCCGCGGCACGCGAGCGGTACACGGCCCGCTGGTCCGTCGCCCAGGAACGCTTCGTCGAGTCCCCGCGCGAGGCGGTGGCCGAGGCGGACCGGCTCATCGCCGAACTGGCCGGCGCCCGCGGCTACCCCGACAGCGGCCACTACGAGGACCAGCTGGACGCCCTCTCCGTGCACCACGCCGACCATGTGCACGGCTACCGCGGCGTGCACCGCGCGTCGCTCACCGCGAAGGACACCGAGCCGGACGGCACCATCACGAACGAGGCGGACGAGACAGCCAGGACGAGCCCGGCGGACACCGAGAAGATGCGCGCCGCCATGATCGAGGCACGGGCCCTCTTCGACGACCTCCTGTCGGACCCGGCCGACCGCTCCGCCCCGCACCACCCCGGCCAGCACAAGAACCCGCCCGGCAAGCGCTCAACAGGCCTCTTCCGAAGGGGAGTCCAGCATGGCTGACACCACCGCCCTCTTCCCGCCCGACGAACGCGACAAGCTGCTCCTGCGCCTCCAGAACGCCGTGGGCGGCTTCGTGGACGGCCCCCGCTCGGCGGTGGAGGATGCCGACCGTGTCCTGGAGGACACGATCGCCCGCCTCACGGCCACCCTCACGGACCGCCACCGCACCCTCCACACGACCTGGCAGCCCACCCCGCCCCCGGACACCCCATCCCCGGACACCCCCGCCGCAGACGCCCCCGCTGACACGGAACAACTCCGCCTCGCCCTCTGCGACTACCGCGAGACGACCGAGCGCCTGCTCCACATCTGACGCCTCACACCGCCCCGACACCTCCGTGCGGCAGGATGGCCGTATGAGCATCGTGAAGATCAACGCCCTCACCGTCCCCGCGGAACAGCGCGACATCCTGGAGAAGCGCTTCTCCTCCCGCGCGGGCTCCGTGGAGAACTCCGACGGCTTCGAGTGGTTCGAACTCCTGCGCCCCATCGAGGGCACCGAGCAGTACCTCGTCTACACCCGCTGGCGCGACGAGGCCTCCTTCCAGGCGTGGATGGAGGGCCCCATGAAGGCCGCGCACCAGCAGGGCGGCGGCCCGGGTGCGGGTGAGGGCGGCGAGCGGCCCAAGCCCGCCGCCTCCGGCTCCACCCTCTGGTCCTTCGAGGTCGTCCAGCAGGCCGCGCCCAAGGGCTGACCCGCACGACACGACACCGCACGGCGCCACGCGGCCCCTCGCCGCGCCCGCGCCCGCGCCCCGTGAGCGAATTCGCTTGCGGGGCGCCGCCCTTCGCGTCCCAGAATGACGCCATGACCCACACCCGCACCGACACCACCGCCACCTGGACCGTCGCCCCCGAGCCGTACGACTCGCCCGTCGCCGCCGCGCTGTGGCGCTCGTACTACACGGAGGTCAGCGACCGCTGGTATCTGCTCCACGAGGGGCACCCCACGGACCCCGACGAGCTGGAGCGCGAGATCGCCGCGGAGAGCGGGCGCGATCTCGCGGCGCCGGGCGGTGAGCTGCTGGTCGCGCGGTACGGGGGCGAGCCCGCGGGGACGGCGGGTGTGCGGCTGCTCGATGCGACGACGGCCGAGCTCAAGCGCGTCTTCGTACGGGAGGAGCTGCGCGGCAAGGGCGGCGCTCCCGTCCTCGTCGCCGCCGCGGAGGACGCGGCCCGCGCGCTCGGCGCCGAGCGCATCATCCTCGACACCCGCACCGACCTGGTGGAGGCCCGCACCCTGTACGAGCGGCTCGGGTACGAGGAGACCGAGCCGTTCACGGAGCGGATGTACGCCGAGCACTGGTACGCCAAGAAGCTGACGTCACCCGGCACCGACTGACGCCGACCCGTCCTGCGGCCGCTCCGACTCCGAACCGCACAGTTCGGCGCTGAGTTCCTCGACCAGCTGGGCCAGGTCGGTCGGCTGCTCGGGCCCCCACCAGTCGCCGAGCAGTTCGGACAGGGACTCCTCGCGGGCCTTGGCCAGCTTGCCCGCGACCTCGCGGCCCCGGTCGGTCAGGACCATCTCAAGGCCCTGCCGTTCGGCGAGACGGCGCTCCTCGACCTGGCGGGCGGCCGCCGTGATGACGGTCAGCGGCACCGTGGTGCGCTCGGCGAGCACGGCGGGTTCGACGGAGCCGTGCCGGGAGATGCGCAGGAGCAGCCAACTGGCCGCGGGCAGCAGGTCGTAGCCCGCCCGCGCCGTGATCTTCTCGTAGATCTCGCGGCGCCCCTCGCGCGTCCCGAGCACCGAGAGGGCCCGCGCCACCTCGTCGTACGAAGAACGCTCCACGGGGTTGCTGGCCAGCGTCTGCGTCGGATCGGGCGCCGTGACCGAGCCGCGCAGCTTGTCCTCCTTCAGGAACCAGGCGAGGACGAAGGCGACGAGGGCGACCGGCGCCGCGTACAGGAAGACGTCCGTGATCGACGAGGCGTACGCGTGCAGGGCGCTGGGGCGCAGGTCGGCGGGGAGTTTCGCGATGCCGCGCGGGTCGGCCTCCAGGGCGCCGACGCTCAGGCCCGGCGGCAGCTGCTGTCCGGCGAGCGCGTCGGTGAGCTTGTCGCCGAGCCGGTTGGTGAAGATCGTGCCGAAGATCGCGACGCCGAAGGAGGCGCCGATGGAGCGGAAGAACGTCGCGCCGGACGTGGCGACGCCCAGGTCCTCGTAGCTGACCGCGTTCTGCACGATGAGCACGAGCACCTGCATGACCAGGCCGAGACCCAGACCGAAGACGAAGAAGTAGGCGCTCATCTCGACGGTGGGGCTGTTCTCGTTCAGCTGGTGGAGCAGGAGCAGGCCGAGCGTGGTGACGGCGGTGCCCGCGACGGGGAAGACCTTCCAGCGGCCCGTGCGGCTGACGATCTGCCCTGACGCGGTGGTCGACAGGAGCATGCCCGCCACCATGGGCAGCATGTGCACGCCCGACATGGTCGGCGTGACCCCCTGCACGACCTGGAGGAACGTCGGCAGATAGGTCATCGCCCCGAACATCGCGAAGCCCACGATGAAGCTGATGACGGCGGAGAGCGTGAAGGTGCGGATCCGGAACAGCTTCAGCGGAAGCACCGGCTCCGCGGCCTTCTTCTCCACCGCGACGAAGGCCAGGGCGAGGAGCACGCCGAGCACCGCGAGCCCGATGATCTGCGGCGATCCCCAGCCCCAGGTGGTGCCGCCGAGCGAGGCGACGAGGACCAGACAGGTGGCGACGGACGCGATCAGGAACGTGCCCAGATAGTCGATGGTGTGCTTCGTGTCGCGCACCGGGATGTGCAGCGTGGTGGCGATGACGAGGAGGGCGATCACGCCGATCGGCAGGTTGATGTAGAAGACCCAGCGCCAGCTGAGGTGTTCGGTGAAGAGCCCGCCGAGCAGCGGCCCGAGGACGCTGGTCGCACCGAAGACCGCGCCGAACAGGCCCTGGTACTTGCCGCGTTCGCGCGGCGACACGAGGTCGCCGACGATCGCCATGGAAAGCACCATGAGCCCGCCGCCGCCCAGGCCCTGCAGCGCGCGGAACCCGATGAGCTGCGGCATGTTCTGCGCCATGCCGCACAGCGCCGAGCCGACCAGGAAGATCACGATCGCGGTCTGGAAGAGCTTCTTGCGGCCGTACTGGTCGCCGAGCTTGCCCCACAGCGGGGTCGCGGCCGTCGAGGCCAGCATGTACGCGGTGACGACCCAGGACAGATGCTCCATGCCGCCGAGCTCGCTGACGATGGTCGGCAGCGCGGTCGACACGATGGTCTGGTCGAGGGCCGCGAGCAGCATCCCGAGGAGCAGCGCGCCGATGGACACCAGCACGCCGCCGTGCGCGTGCTCCGCCGGCGGTCCCGGCACGGGCTCCGGCCCGGCGGCGCGGGCGCTCACGTCCTGCGTCATGACACCTCCTGAGGGCGCCTCCTGAGGGCAGCCCCTGGACAGCCCTGGAGGGCCTCCCTCTCCATCCTGGTCCGAGTCACCGGTTATGGCCTGTTGAAGCAGGGGTCTGCATAATCGCGCGGGAGGGGAGGGGGACGGCCATGGGTGAACAGGACGGACAGCGGTGTCCCGAGTGCGGGGCGACGCGCGCGCCGGGGAGCGCTCCGGAGTGCGGCTGCACCCGGCGTGCGGCCGACGAGGCGCGCAGAACGCGGTCCGCGGAGGCCGCGGCGGCGGAGGACTTCAATCCGCTGCGGATCCGCCCCTACGTCTCGCTGCCGGAACCCGAGGGCCCACCGGCCCCCGCGGACCTGCGCCTCTTCGCGACTGCGGGCCCGGACCAGCCCACTCCGCCCGCGGCAGGCCCCCCGGAAACCCCCGGCACCTCCGGGCTTCCCGCACCCTCCTCCTCGTACGACGAAGAAACCCGGCCCCAAGAAGAGGTGCGGTACGAGGAGGGGAAGCGCAAACGCCGCTACGTCCTGCTCGCCGGGGCGGGCGCGGTGGCCGCCGTGGCCGCTGCCGCCGTCTTCGCCACCGGACTCTTCTCCTCCGCCGCGGACAGACCGACCCGGGACCTCGCACTGCCCGACGCACCGACGACGGCTCCCCGCACACCCACCACCAGCTCGGCCCCGGCACCCGCGGCCAAGCCGTCCACGCCCCCCTCGCCCGCCCCGGCCCACACCCCGAGCGCGACGCGACCGCCCCCCTCACCGAGCCGCTCGACCCGTCCGCCCTCCGCACCACCGTCCACGGCACGGGCCACCGGCTCCGTGGACACCGCGACGCCCCCGCCCCGCAGAAATGACTCCGCCACCCTGCGCGAGGGCGACAAGGGCCCGCGGGTGACGGAGCTGCAGGGCAGGCTTTCGCAGCTGTACTTGTACGTGGGCGAGCAGAACGGCACGTACAGCCCCGAGGTCACCGCCGCAGTGACGCGCTACCAGTGGGCGCGCGGCATCAGAGGCGACCGGACGGGCGAGTACGGTCGCGCGACGCGGCGCAGCCTGGAGTCGGAGACGACGCATCCGTAGGGGGGCACCCCCGCCCCCTCTTGGATCTCTCCCCCTTGCCCCCTTGCTCCCTTGCTCCCTTTCTTCCTTGCCTCAGCCGAAGGTCAGCCGGAGCGAGCCGTCCGCCGTGGCCTCGACCCGCACCCGCGTCAGGTCGTCGACGTGCACCGTCGGCCCGAACGCGGCCGCCCTGGCGCCGATGCCCACGACGCGCATGCCCGCGGCGAGCCCCGCCTGGATGCCCGCCTCGGAGTCCTCGAAGACCACGCAGTCCGCCGGGTCGAACCCGAGCTCGGCCGCGCCCTTGAGGAACCCCTCGGGGTCCGGCTTGCTCGCGCCCACGCTCTCCGCGGTCACCCGCACGTCCGGCAGCGGAAGACCGGCCGCGGCCATCCGGCCGTTGGACAGCGGCACGTCGGCGGAGGTCACGAGCGCGTGCGGAAGCCCGGCGAGCGACGCCATGAACGCGGGCGCCCCCGGCACCGGCACGACGCCCTCCATGTCGGAGGTCTCCGCGACGAGCATCTCGCGGTTCTCGGCGTGGTTCTCCGCCATGGGCCGCTCCGGCAGCAGCACCGCCATGGAGGCATAACCCTGCCGCCCGTGGACGACCTTGATGACCTCGTCGAAGTCGAGCCCGTGCTTCTCGGCCCAGCGCCGCCAGCACCGCTCGACGACGGCGTCCGAGTTGACGAGGGTGCCGTCCATGTCGAGGAGGACGGCCCGGGCGGTCAGGGCGGGGGCGGCGGTCGTGGCCGTCATCGGCGTGCTCCAGAGCGCAGAGGGCGTGTGCTGGTCCGCGCGTTCCGCAGCCGGTGGCTCCGGAAGCGCGGAGCAGAGATCCAAAGATCAAGGCAGCCCCGCCCGCCGGTCAGGGAATACGGGCGGAGCCACTTTGTTCCTGCACGGTACAAAACGGGGCCCACAAAAGCCAGCGGCGCAGGTCAGGACGCCGAAGGGGCAGGAATGGGGCTGATCTGGACAGGGGGGTGGGGGCCTGGGGGGAGCGGGTCGGAGTTGGGGGGCGGCGGTGAGGGCCGGTTGGCGGGCGTGGGGGCGAAACCGCGGGCGGGTCGGCGGCGAGGGGGGGGACGGTCGGCCTAGAGGGGCGGTCGGCACAGAGGGACGATCGGCACAGAGGGACGATCGGCACAGAGGGGCGGTCGGCGCGGAGGGACGATCGGCGCGGAGGGGCGGTCGGCGCACCCCGACGGCAGTTAGCGGCACCGCGGGCAGGTCGACGTAGGGGGCGATCGGCGCAGAGGGGACGGTCGGCGCACCCCGACGACGGTCAGCGGCACCGCGGGCGGGTCGGCACCGAGGGGACGGTCGGCGCCGAGGGCCAGTCGACACAGAGGAGCGGTCGGCGCGCCCCGACGACGGTCAGCGGCACCGCAGGCAGGTCGGCACCGAGGGGACGGTCGACGCCGAGGGCCAGTCGACACAGAGGAGCGATCGGCACACCCCGACGACAGCCAGCGGCACCGCGGGCAGGTCGGCACCGAGGGGACGGTCGACACAGAGGGGACGGTCGGCACACCCCGACGACAGTCAGCGGCACCGCGGGCCGGTGCGACGAGGCCGACGGAGAGCGAGCCCCCGCGGGACGCCCCCCCGAGCGAGCGCACTTCACCGCTTCACGTACGACCCCTCAGCTCACCCACACCTCCGCAGCGCGCGAGCGCACCCATACGCACGCGGACGCACACGCAGAGACGCACACACCGGGGCACACGCGGCACCCAAGCCTCACCACCCGCCACCCGCCACCCGTCGCCCGCCACTCGCCACCCACCACCCCCTGAGCCACCCGATCACAACTCCCCACCCCCACAGCGGCCATGACACCCCGCCAGAACCCTTGAACTCCGCACCTGATTGACGCGACCCTGTCACCGGATGCACATCTGCAGGTAACCCCGCACCGCAAGCATGGCCGCCCCACCGGCCAACTTCCCCCCACACCCAGGGAGTTCGCATGTCCGCTGTCTACGCGCGTCGATACGCCCGTTACGCCTCCGCAGCCGTCGTCCTCGCCTCCGCGGCCACTCTCGTCACCGGCTCCCCCGCCCAGGCCGCTCCCCCGGCCCCGGTCAGCGCCGCCACCGCACGCACCTACCTCGGCGAACTCACCGTCAAGGCCGAGGGCTCGTCCGACGGTTACAGCCGCGACAAGTTCCCGCACTGGATCACCCAGTCCGGCGCCTGCAACACCCGCGAGGTCGTCCTCAAGCGCGACGGCACGAACGTCGAGCAGGACTCCAGCTGTGCCGCCGTCTCCGGAACGTGGAAGTCCGCGTACGACGGCGCCACCTGGACCGCGGCGTCCGACCTCGACATCGACCACGTCGTACCGCTCTCCGAGGCCTGGAAGTCCGGCGCGAACAACTGGACCACCGCGCAGCGCCAGGGCTTCGCCAACGACCTGACCCGGCCCCAGCTGATCGCCGTCACCGACAACGTCAACCAGGCCAAGGGCGACCAGGACCCGGCCGAGTGGCTGCCGCCCACCGCGTCGTACCACTGCTACTACGCCCGCATGTGGGTGGACGTGAAGCACCACTACAACCTGACGGTGAACTCCGAGGAGAAGAGCGCCCTGTCCTCGATCCTCAACGGCTGCTGACCTCCACCGACGAAGGCAAACAGAGACAAATCGCGGAACCGGCCCGCCCTCTCCCGTCGTTTCGTACCGTACGGGGCGACGGAGGAGGGTGATCACTGTGGCACGGCTGCGCCTTGGTCCACTGCTGAGGTACGTCGACGGTTCCACGGCGACCGTCTGGGTCGAGGCCGACCGGCCCTGCACCGCCGAGGTGCGGTGCGCGGACGGCGCGGGCGGCTCGGCGCGCACCTTCCAGGTCGCCGGCCACCACTACGCGCTCGTCCCCGTGACAGGACTGACCCCGGGCACGGAGACGGCGTACGAGGTGTGGCTCGGCGAGAGCGCGGGCGCCGCCGTCTGGCCGCTGCCCGAATCGCCTTATCCGGCGAGCACCATCCGTACGCCCGCCGACAGCGGCGCCGACGAACTGCGCGTCACGTTCGGATCCTGCCGGTGGGCCGCTCCCCCACCGGAAGAACACGACCCCGTCGGCCCCGACGCCCTGGACACCCTCGCCGCCCGCATCGCGGCGGACCCGACCGCCGAGCGCCCGGACGTCCTGCTCCTGCTCGGCGACCAGGTCTACGCGGACCAGACCTCCAAGGCCACCCAGCGCTGGCTCGCCGCCCGCCGCGACCTCTCCGACCCCCCGGGCGTGCAGGTCGCGGACTACGAGGAGTACACCCACCTCTACTACGAGTCCTGGCTCGACCCCGAGGTCCGCTGGCTGCTCTCCACCGTACCCAGCTGCATGATCTTCGACGACCACGACGTCATCGACGACTGGAACACCAGCGCGGCCTGGCTCGCCGAGATGCGCGCCACCCCCTGGTGGCGCGAGCGCGTCCTGAGCGGCCTCATGTCGTACTGGGTGCACCAGCACCTCGGCAATCTACGGCCAGAGGAACTGGAGAGCGACGACGTCTACGCGGCCGTGCGCACGACACCCGACGGCACGGACGCACTGCGCGCCTTCGCCGCCGCGGCCGACGCGGACGCCACCACGGCCCGCTGGAGCTACCGCCGCGACTTCGGCCGGGTGCGCCTGCTGATGGTCGACACCCGCGCCGCCCGCGTGCTCGACGAGGGCAAACGCGCCATGCTCGACGCCGACGAGGCCCGCTGGCTGCGCGAACAGGCCCTCGCGGGCGACTGCGACCACCTCCTCATCGGCACGTCCCTGCCCTGGCTGCTCCCCCACCTCATCCACGACGCCGAGGGCTGGAACGCCGCGCTGTGCCGCGGCGAACGCGGCGCCCGCTGGGCCCGCTTCGGCGAAAACCTGCGCAGACGCTCGGACCTGGAGCACTGGGCGGCCTTCCCCACCTCCTTCGAAGCACTCACCGCCCTGATCGCGGAGGCGGGTTCGGGCGAGGACGCCCCCGCGACGGTCTGCGTACTCTCCGGCGACGTCCACCACGCCTACATCGCCGAACCGACCTGGCCCGCCGACGCCGCCCCTGACGCCCGCGTCCTCCAACTGACCTGCTCCCCCGTCCACAACTCCATTCCCACCTCGATAAAACTCGGCTTCCGCTTCGGCTGGAGCCGCGTGGGCCGCGCCCTCGGCCGCCGCTTCGCACGACACGGCGGTGTCGCCCAGGCAGGCATCGACTGGCGCAGAACCGGCGGCCCTTGGTTCGGCAACCAACTCATGACACTGACCCTGCAAGGCCGCTCCTCCCACCTCCACCTGGACCAGGCGCAGACGTCACGCGGAGGCGACGTACACCTGAAGAGAACAGAGGAAACAAAACTTTCCTAGCGCGGCAGTGCACCCACCGGCCCGCAGCGGAACCGGCACGGCCCACCGGCCCGCAGCCGCGATCGAGACCGGAGGGGACGCGGCGGTATGTCCGCCCGGAGCACGTGAGGCCACGTGCCGAGGGAGATGACCGAGGCGGTGCACCGGGATAGCGAGGACGGACATACCGCCGCGGCCCCGCCCCACGACATACGGGGCGAACCCCACACCACCCGCACCGTGACACACCCCACACCCAGATATGGATCCTCCACCAACACTTCGGCATCAGGCCCCCCAACGGCATGATGATGCGGACCATCCGCTTCCAGCACCCCTTATGCCCCGGGAGTCCCGCTTTTGTCCGCACCCGCGCCTGCGCCCGCACCCGCGCCCGCCCCCACCCCCACCCTCGCCCTGGTAGGCGCAGGCCCCCGCGGCACCAGCGTGCTGGAACGCATCTGCGCGTCGACCCCCGAACTCCTGCCCCCCGGAACACGACTGACCGTCCACGTCATCGACCCCGCACCCCCGGGCCCAGGACGCGTCTGGCGCACGACGCAGCCGGACGAGCTCCTGATGAACACGGTCGCCTCACAGGTGACCCTCTTCACGGACGAGAGCGTCGACTGCTCGGGCCCGATACGCCCGGGCCCGAGCCTGTACGAGTGGGCCGCCGAAGAAGAAGGGGCCCCCGGGCCAGGCCCCGACGACTACCCGACCCGCGCCTGCTACGGCCGCTACCTGGAGTGGGTCTTCGCCGAGACGGTGCGCCACGCACCGGACACGGTGCACGTCCAGGTGCACGCGGCACGCGCCGTCCGACTCGACGAGACGCCCGACGGCCTGCAGACCCTCGTACTGGACAACGGCCGCGAACTACAGGGCCTTTCGGCGGTAGTCCTGGCACAGGGACACCTACCAACCCGCACCACCCAGCCCCAGAACCCAAACCAGAACCAGCCCCACCCCCAACTCGCAGCCCACGCAGCAAAACACGCCCTAAGACACTTCCCGCCCGCCAACCCCGCCGACCTGGACCTGTCCACCATCGCCCCCGGCGAGCCCACCCTCCTGCGCGGCCTGGGCCTCAACTTCTTCGACCACATGGCCTTGTTGACCGTGGGCCGAGGCGGACGCCACCTCCGTACGCCCGAAGGGACCCTGCGCTACGAGCCGTCGGGCCGCGAACCGCGCCTGTACGCGGGATCGCGACGCGGCGTCCCCTATCAGGCGCGCGGCGACAACGCGAAGGGCCCCTACGGACGGCACAGGCCCGCCGTCCTCACCCCCGAGGCGATAGCCCGCTTCCGCAAGCGCGCGGACAGCGGCGACGCCCCCGACTTCCTCGACGAGATATGGCCGCTGGTCGCCAAGGAGGTGGAGACGGTCCATTACGCGACGCTGCTCGCGGGACGGGAGACGCCGCACGAGATCGTCGAGGACTTCCGGGAGCGGTTTCTCGCCACGGGCCACCAGAGCACTCAAGAGGCGTCGATTCTGGGGGAGTTCGGGATCACGGAAGCCGAGCGCTGGTCCTGGGACCGGCTCTCCCGCCCGCACCCCGACCAGGGCTTCACCTCCCCCGACGCACACCGCACCTGGCTGCTCGCCCTGCTGCGCGAGGACGCCGCGCAGGCCGCGCTCGGCAATGTCGCGGGCCCGCTGAAGGCCGCGCTCGACGTCCTGCGCGATCTGCGCAACGAGCTCCGGCTGGTCGTCGACCACGGCGGCCTGTCCGGCGCGTCGCGCCGCGACCACCTCGACCGCTGGTACACGCCGCTGAACGCCTTCCTCTCCATCGGCCCGCCGCGCCGCCGCATCGAGGAGATGACGGCACTGATCGAGGCGGGCGTCCTCGACGTGCTCGGCCCGCGCCTCGACGTACGCCCCGAGGGCGGCGCGTTCCGCGCGCACTCCCCCGACGTACCGGGTTCCGATGTGCGGGTCACCACACTGATCGAGGCCCGGCTGCCCGAGCCTGACCTGCGCAGGACCGCCGACGAGCTGCTGGGACGGCTGCTCGCCGACGGCCGGTGCCGCCCCCACGTGGTGGGCGGACACGAAACCGGAGGGCTCGACGTCACGCCGCGCCCGTACCACCTGATCGACCGTCAGGGCCGCGCGCACGCACGCCGGTTCGCGTTCGGCGTGCCCACGGAAGGCGTGCACTGGGTGACCGCGGCGGGCGCCAGACCCGGCGTGGATTCGGTGACGCTGTCGGACGCCGACGCGGTGGCGCGGGCCGCGCTGCGCACCGCGACGGGGCACGCCGCGCCGCCGCCGGACACCCGCGGGGCGACGGAAGCGGAACCCCCGACTGACCAAATGTTGAACTTGCAAGCACTAATTAGGTTCGCCTAATCTAGGCCCTCCGCTCGGTTCCGTCCCCAAACCGAAGGAGTCCCCCACCATGACTGGACGTCTCGACAACGCCCAGCCCTACGCCCTCGGGCTGTTCCGCATAGTCATCGGCCTGCTCTTCGCCTGCCACGGCGCCTCGTCGCTCTTCGGCGTCCTCGGCGGCGCCGACGGCAACGGCGGCACGCTGGACGCGGGCACCTGGCCCGGCTGGTACGCGGCCGTCATCCAGCTCGTCGGCGGCACCCTGGTCGCCCTCGGCCTCGGCACCCGCGCGGCGGCGTTCATCTCGTCGGGCTCGATGGCCTACGCCTACTTCAAGGTCCACCAGCCAGAGGCCCTGTGGCCCCTGCAGAACGGCGGCGAGGCCTCGGCGATCTTCTGCTGGGCGATGCTCCTGCTCGTCTTCACCGGGTCCGGCGCGTTCGGCATCGACCGGCTCATCGCCGCCCGCGGCGAGCGCGACGCGGACAAGGCCTCGGAGCGCACACCGGTCGCGGCCTGACCCCACGCATGACGGCGCCCCCTTCCTCGTACGGACGAGGAAGGGGGCGCCGTCGTACGCACGGGACGCGCTGCCTAGGGCAGCGACCCGAACGGCACCGTGAAGCACGCCACCCGGTCGCCCGCGCCGCCCTGCTCGCGGTGCAGGACGACGGATCCCGCACCGCCGGGCCTGAATCCCCAGCGGTGGTGCGCGCTCGCCGAGCCCGCGCCGTCCGGCCCCGCCGTGAAGTCCAGCCACACCTCGTTCCCGGGGTTGAGGTAGGCCGGGTCCTTCGACGGCTGCACCGGGTCCTCGCGGTGCTGGTAGTGGCCGCCCGCCGCCTCCGGGTTCGCGCCGCACGGCTTCTGGTGGACGTGCACGCCGTACGCGTGGCCGGGCTTGAGGCCCTTCACCCGGGCGGTGACGGTCGTGCCGCGCTCGTCGCTGTGCTGCTCGACCCGGATCCAGGACGCCGCGGGGACGAGCCCCTGCTCGTACGTCACCGCGGGCGAGGGGATGAGCGCCGTGGGCGGCGCGAAGCGTGCCTCCGCCCGCACCCAGTAGTGGTCCGCGGCACCACCGGAGGCCACGCCCCCGGAAGCCGTGCCACCGCTCACGCCGCCGCCCGCGGCGAGCACCGCCGCCGCCACGGCACCGGCCACCATCCCTGCCACCATCGCCCGCTCCTGTCCCTTGGGTCCCTTGGGTCCTGCCTCGTTCGTACGGGAATCGGGGAACGTACGCCGCGTCGGAAGCGGCAGCCGGGTGAACGTGACGTGACGAACATCCGAGCCCCCAGCGGATCTACGACCGGGTGCGCGGCGTACGCTGTACAGCTGTCATCAGGCCGCCCACGCCGCTCCCCGCGACACAGCGGCAACGCGCTGCCGATCGGGGAGTCACGGGGAGTTGTGGTGCTGGAGAGTGTGGGGGCGTTGACCGGTAGCCCATGGATCTACGCGGTCGTGGCGGTGTCCGTCCTGTTCGACGTCTTCGTGCCGGTCCTGCCGAGCGGCGTGCTCGTCATCATGTCGGCCACCGCGGCCGCCGCAGCGGGCACCGCGGGCGTCCCGCACGGCGTCCCCGACATCCTGCTCCTGACGCTCTGCGCCGCCACCGCCTCGGTCCTCGGCGACATGGTCGCCTTCCGCCTCGCCTGGCGCGGCGGCGAACGGCTCGACCGCGCCATCGCCCGCTCCCGCCGGCTGACCACCGCGCAGGAGAGGCTCGGCACGGCGCTCGCGCGGGGCGGCGGCGTGCTCGTCGTCATCGCGCGCTTCGCGCCCGCGGGCCGCTCGATCGTCTCCCTCGGCGCGGGCGCGGCCCACCGCAAGGTGCGCGAATTCCTGCCCTGGTCCGCCCTGGCCGGCCTCGCCTGGGCCGGCTACAGCGTCGCCCTCGGCTACTTCGGCGGCCAGTGGCTCGGCGCGACCTGGCTGGCCACCGGCGTCTCGCTGCTCGCGCTCTTCGCTGCGGGCGCGGGCGCGGCCTTCCTGGTCCGCCGCCCGGCCGCGCACTGACGCGCGGCTGCCGCTACGAGGCCCGCGCCCCGCGCACTTCGAGCCCGCCGAGCAGCTCGGCGGTCGCCTCGGCGACGGCGTCGACCGCCCGCTCGAACACCTCGCGGTTGTGCGCGGCGGGCGCCCGGAACCCGGACACCTTCCGCACGTACTGCAGCGCGGCGGCCCGGATCTCCTCCTCGGTGGCGTCTTCGGGGATGGCGGGCGGACGCAGCGTCTTGATGCTTCGGCACATGCCTCCAGCTTGCCACTCACCCGGCGGGTGACGGGTGTCCCGGGGCGAGGACGGGCGGGGACGCGGGTTCGTCGGATCCGGGGGTACGGGACCCGGGCGGATCCGGGAAGTCCGCGAGCGCGAGCGGCACTTGCGACGCGCAGTCCGCGCGCCCGCACTCGCACGCGAAGGGGCGGACCGTGGTGGCGGGATCGCCGCTCGTCCAGGGGCGGGCGAAGTACGCCGCGTACTGACGGACGACCGCGCGGTTGGCGTGCCGCAGCAGCCGGGCCCGCTCGGCCGCGCTCCGGGCCACGGGCCCCGCGGCCAGCGCGTCGGCGAAGAGTTTCTCCAGTTCCGCGACGGTGTCCGGCACGCTCCGCGTCCCGTCGACCGGCAGGACGCGGGCGCCGGACTCCGCCACCTGGGCCCCGATCTCCTCGAGCAGCAGGGTGTAGAGCGCCGTCACGCCCGGGGCGATCCCGCGTTCCGCGAGGCGGGCCCGCTGCACGTCCGGCGTCGGCAGCAGCCAGACCGCGCGGTCGCCCGCCCCCGCGACCGCGGGCGTGACCGGGGTGCCCTCGGCGACGGTCAGCGGTGCCGCGGGCAGGGCGCGCAGATCGTCGGCGATCATGGCGCCGCGCTCGTGGTGCAGGGACATCGCGAGCATCTCGTGCGGCGGCAGCGACCAGCGCCGCCCGGGCGGCAGCCGCTCCCAGCGCGCGGCCGCCGCATGGCCCGCGGCGAGCGCCCGGTCGCGGTGCTCCCAGGTGTGGACGTCGGCCTGGTACAGGCGCAGCCCGTGCCGCCGGGCGAGCACCCGGGCGACCGTCGTCTTGCCCGCTCCCGGCGGCCCGCCGATCCACAGCACGGGCGCCGTCACCGGCTCGCCCTCGTCCGCCACGTCCTGTCCCTCCGCCCCGCCGACCCGCCCGGTGGCCCAGTGAAGCACCCCTGAACCGGAATCCGCGGGACTCACCGTCCGCATCACTCGCACATGAAATTCGAACAGGAGTAGCATTACCGCGTGCCTCCAACCCCTTCCCATGACTTCCCGAGCGACCTCCTCGCCGGCCAGGAGGAACTGCACCAGGTCCGCTCCGAACTCCTGGCCCTGCTCAAACGGCTCCCCTGGTCCGTCGAGCCACTCGACGGCTTCAGCGACACCGGCGGCTGGCGCAAGGTGGAGCGCCCCGCCTCCCCCGGCTGGACCCCGGACGAACAGGCCGAGGTCGAGAAACTGCGCGCGCGGGAGCGGGAGTTGGCGGTCTTCGTGAGCTGCCACCGCTTCTGGGAACAGGTCTCCGGGCCCGACGTGGTGCAGGCGAGGGCACGCCTCAAGCACGCCCACGAGAGCCCGGACGGCTCACAGCCCGCAAGCCATTGACAGCAGGAGACGGCGGGCGTTGACTCCTTCTCCTACAAAGCGGGTCCTTGCCCAAGTGTTTACGGGGAGTGTTTGTCGGGACCCGCCCACTGGGTCGCCCATCCGCCATGCCGTCGGCCCGACGCATCCAGCCCCGTACATCAGGGGCCGCTCCTGCGAGCCGCGGAGGTGCAGCCATGAACGTACTCATTGTCATCGCGATCCTGGCCCTCATCGGCCTGGGGTTCAACCAACCGCTGCTGTGGCTGGCCGCAGCGGCGCTCGTCTTCTACCTGGTGCGCTTCTACGAGGGCGGCGGGAGCAGCAAGAGCAGCTCCGGCGCCGGCGGCGGAAGCAGTGCCGGTGGCATGGGAGGCGGGGGCGGTAGTGGCGGAGGCGGGGGTGGCGGAGGCTACCCCAAGACGTACCGCGACTACCGCATCCGCAAAGAACGCCAGGAGCGCTGGGACCGCAGGTACCGCAGGACCCATCCGGGTTCCGGGCGCTGACGAAGGCCACGGTGCGCGGCGCCGGTCCCGCCGCGCACCCACCCCGTACTCGGTACGCGTTCAGCGCGTACCAGCACGTACCAACACGTAGTCACCAGAAGCCACCCACCGCGTGCCGCCCGTCCCGTGCCGGGCGGCACCCCCCTGTCACACCTTTCTGTCACGGCTTTCTGTCACGGCACCGGCACCCGATACGACTACTCACTGATCTGGGTGACACCAGGCTTACCCGCGAATTCGGCGGGGATTGAGGTCATGCCCAGCGCGATGCCCGCCTGGGCATGACCTCACCCGGGGAGCCACCCGCATGCGCCTGAGAGCCGCCGCGACCACCGCCTTCTTCGCCGCCCTGCTGACCGCCGTCGCCCCGTCCGCCGTCGCGGAGCCGACCGCTCCGCACGTCGCCACGCCCCCGGGCAGGATCTGTTTCTGGACCGAGCCCGGCATGATGGGCCAGTCCTGGTGCTACGGCCCGCCCGGCTACGCCGAGGCCGAGAACGGCACGCAGCGCCACGCCTACTCCTTCGAGTCCCGCTACAACGGCACTGTGTACGCCATCAGTTACGGATCGGGCAGCAGTTGCGTCTACCGCGAGATCCGCGCGGACGACTACGACGAGAACTGGACCGCCTGGGCCACCAAACTGGACGGCGTGAGCCACGACAAGATGGGCTGCGAACCGGGCTGATCCGCGCCGTGCACACCACCGACAGGCCCCGCGCCGCCGCCCTCGTCCTCGGCCTCTGCGCCCTGCTCCTCACCGGCGGCTGCGCACCGGCCCCCGCACCCACCCGTCCCCCGATGCGGCCCGACGACCTCATCAAGGCCGCCCAACAACGGCTCACGGACCGCTGCTTGACGCACCAGGGCCTCACCCCGCCCCGCGCCGGACAGCGGCCCGGGGCCACCCGCGCCGCACGGCGGCAGGACCGGCGCGTCTCCGACGCCCTCTTCGGCGCGGGCCGTACGGAGCTCTCCCTCACGCTGCCCACCGGCTACTCCGTGCGCGCCCACACCGACGGCTGCCTGGCCACCGCCCAACAGACGCTCTACGGCGACCAACGGCGCTGGTTCCAGGTCTCGACCGTCGTCAACAACCTCAAACCGGAGGCCGCCCACCGCGACCGCAGCCTCGCCTCGGTACGGGCGATGCACCGCACCGAACTGGCCGACTGGCGGCGCCTGCGCGCCCACGCCCTGTCCCGCGCGACGTCGCTCCTGCACGACGAAAGCGCCTCCCGACCGCACGACCGGCAAGCACTCGACAAGCTCGACATGCTCAGCAAGCCCAACAAGTAGGAGACCCCTCCATGATGACCAAGCCCATGGCCGTACTCGCCGCCACGCTGCTCGCCCTCGGCACCGCGCTCACCACATCGGGCACCTCCCAGGCGGCCTCGTGTCCGAGCGGCCAGTTCTGCGCCTGGACGGACGCGGACTTCGGCGGCCAGCGCACCAACTGGTCGGGCGACGACCACGATTGGGAGGACCCGATCCAGGACCAGGACTCCTCCTGGGCCAACCACGGCATCTCGGGCCCCGGCATCAAGGACCACGTCCAGGTCTACGAGAACCCGGGCCTCATCGGCTTCGGCACGGTCTGCCTGGGCCCCGGCCAGGAGATCAACTCCAACGGCTGGGGCAACGACAGCGGTGACTCCCACACGTGGACGATGGAGTGCTGACGCCTCCCTGCTGACGCCCCGTTGACGTCCCCCTGACGCCCCGTCGACGCCCCGCTCCGGCACACCAACGCACCGCGCCCCAGGCGAACTTGATCATGTCGCGTGGATCATGAGGTGATTGTGTGCCCGAGCCCGTCCCCCGTCGGTCGCGCGCTTTCCGGATGCCTACGCTCTTAGTGATCATGGGCGCTCACGGGCGCCCACCCACGACCGAACGGGGTTAGTTCGTGAAGAAGTTCGCTTCGCTGCTGAGTGTGGTGGCGATGACGGGTGCGACATTCGCCGCGGGGACCGCCGCGGCCGGTGCCGCGACGCCCGAGGCGGCACCGACGGCGGCGTCCAGCGGGACGTGCCCGGGCAAGGGAACGTACGTCAAGGCGCGCGAGAGCGTGAAGATCCGCAAGACCAAGAAGCTCAACGGCACAGCGATCGGCCTGTTCCCGAAGGGCGCGAAGGCCAAGTTCAACGGCTGCTTCGTCTCGTACGGCCAGACCTACCACAACCTGTGCACCTGGGACGAGGACAGCCGGTGGTCGCCCATCGACTACCGGGGCATGAAGGGCTGGATCCCCACGGCGTGCGAGATCTCGCCCTGACCGAGGCCTCGCCCCGGCTTCGTGACGAGAGGCCCTGACCCGGCCTCCCGATGAAGAAGAAGACCCCCCAGCCGATCATGGCTGGGGGGTCCGAAGCGGATGGTCACCCGCTTTTTCTACCCGGTGGGCGCGGACGGTTTCGAACCGCCGACATCCTCCTTGTAAGGGAGGCGCTCTACCCCTGAGCTACGCGCCCGGGACGAGTGGACAGCCTACCTTGCCTCGGGCAGTGCCCCGCAAACCGTCGCCCCGCGGCGCGACGGGCGCGGCCCTTGCGGGGGTTAACCCCACCCCGGATCCGGTGGAGGCCCGGATCCTCCCGATGCGGGACCTTCCGTAGAGTCTTGGAGAAGTCAAGATCATCTCCAGGGGGATCCATGCCCGTCCACACCCGTCGTCCGCGCGCCGTACGCGCCCTCGCCGCCGCCACCGGGACCGTCGCCGTCGTCGCGCTCGTCGGGGCCTGCGGGGCCGACGCGGCGGACGACAGCGATCCGGAGCACCGGACGTTCGCGCTGCCGGGCAGGACGCTGACCGTCGAATCCAGCGACTCCACGCTCGAACTGGTCCCGGCCAGGAGCGGCGGCAAGGACCTGAAGGTGACCCGGTGGTTCGACGGGCGGACCGTGCTCGGCGGCGACGTCAAGGTGACGTGGGAGATGGAAGGGGACCGGCTCAAGCTGGGCATGAAGTGCTCCGGCGTCATCGCCAACTGCGCGGCCAAGCACCGCGTCGAGGTGCCCCGCGGGGTGGCCGTGACCGTCGAGAGCAAGGACGGCGAGGTCACCGCGGACGGATTCCGGGAGGCCCTGAAGCTGAGCACGAAGGACGGCGCCGTCAGGGTCAAGGACTCCCGCGGGCCGCTCAGTCTGCGCAGCTCCGACGGCGCCATCACCGTCGAGAACTCCGTCGGGCCCCTCGACCTGTACAGCTCCGACGGCTCGATCACCGCGCGCGGCATCACCTCGCGGCAGGTGGCCGTCGACTCCAAGGACGGCTCCGTCTCGCTGGAGCTCGCCCGTGTGCCCGACCGGGTCGAGGCCCGCAGCAAGGACGGCTCCGTCGACATCGCGGTGCCGGGCCGGAAGGACGGGCGCAAGGTGGCGTACGACGTGCGGACCGAGACCTCCGACGGTTCGGTCGACGTATCCGTGCCGCGCGACGACAACAGCCCGCACCGCGTGTCCGTCCACAGCGCCGACGGCAAAGTCACGGTGCGCAGCGCGAACTAACCGGCCCGTGTGTTCGTCTTTAACCGGTGGGAGAATGTGACACCGGGCAGGGCGGATGACAGCACGGGAGAGGGATAGTGACGGCGACACCTTCGCAGCCGTACACACCGGACAGAGCAGGATCTCGGGGCACGAGGACGACGGCAGGCGCGGCGCGCCCGTCGCGCACCCCCGCTCGTCGGCCCCGCGGGAGCGCGCGCCGCACGCGCCCCGGCGGCCCCCTGCGTGACGTCATCGCCCTCGTCCTGCTGCCCCTGCCGCTCCTCGCCGCCACCGTCCCCGCCGCCTTCGCGGGCGGCGGCACGCGCCGCTGGTTCGGCGGGCGCGGCGAGAGCGTGCGCGCGGAGGCGCAGGCGGCGAAGGACGCCGCTGCCGCCGCCTTCTACGAACTGGACACCGCCCAGCGCGACCTGCGGATCTCCATCGAGACGATCGTCGCCGTGGACTCCTCGCCCGCCGCGCAGCGCGCCGTCTCCGACTTCGACGCCATCGGGCGGCGCATCGACGAGGTCAGCCACCAGTACATCAGCGCCGTGGACGCCCACGACCTCGACAGGGACGACCTCGAGTCCTCGGTCGCGGCCCGCGCGAGGACCGAGCTGACCCGGGCCAAGGACGAGCTGGGCAGGGCCAAGCAGGATCTCGAACGCTTCCAGCAGGGCCTCGGTCCACTGCTCGACAAGGCGGAGACGCAGCTCGCCCGGCTCGCCCCCGCGATAGAGCGGGCCCGCCAGACCCTGCTCGCCGCCAGCAACGCACTGGATGCCGTGCGGGGCGCGGGACTCAAGGCCGACGACCTCGCCGCCCGCCTCGCCGCCCTCGGCCCCGAGCTGACCAAGCTCAACCAAGGGGCGGGACAGCACGGCGTGGCGGAGACGCTGCAGCGCGCCGACCGGGTGCTGCGCGACGCCGAGGCCGTGCGGGCCGAGGCCGAGCGGCTGCCGGAGCGGGCCGCCGAGATCGACCGGCGCCTTGTGTCGCTGCGGACGCGCGCGCAGGCCCTGACCACCCGCAGCGGCCAGGTCGAGCCGGTCCTCAGCGAGCTCAGGCGCCGCTTCACCGCCGCCTGCTGGCAGGACCTCCAGCATGTGCCCGGCCAGGCCGCGGAGAATGTGCGGCAGGCGGAGGCCAAGCTCACGGAGGCCCGGCAGGCCCGTGACGAACAGCGCTGGCCGGACGCCACCTCGCTGCTCTCCACCGTGCGGGCGCTGCTCAATTCCACGGACGAGGCGGTCTCCGCGGCGGGCGACCGGCTCCAGCGGCTGAACGCGGTGGCGAAGGACCCGCAGCAGGAGATCGAGCGCACCCGCTTCGCGATCCGGGACGCACAGCGCCTGGCGATGGCGGGCCGCCACACGCCCGAGCCGCGGCACGCCCGCCCGCTGGACGACTCCGTGGGGCGCCTGGACCGCGCGGTGGCCTCCCTGGAGGGCCGCCACCCCGACTACTGGCACTTCCTGACCGAGACCGAGGCGGTGCGCTCGACGGTGGCGCGGGTGGTCGCGCAGATCCGGGAGGAGCGGGGCCAGGGGGCCTGAGGACGTCCCCTGCGTTTGGCGCTCGCCGCCCCGAAGGCGGATCCTGGAATTACGCACGGCCTCCGCACGCACCAAGGAGGCGGACATGGCCACGCATGTACTGCACCCCGGCCCCAAGGGCCGCAGGCGTCACATCACCCTCGACGAGGATCTGCCCGTCGACCACCGGCTGAGCAAGGTCTACCGCGTCGGCGCGGGCCTGATGGGGCTCGTGCTGCTCGCCTTCGGCATCCTCGGCCTCATCGACAAGGTCGGCTTCTTCGACACCCGCGGTGACACCGTCGCCGGGCTCAACACCAACGGCGCGCTCAGCGTCCTGTCGATCGGCGTCGGCCTGCTGCTCTTCGTCGGCATGGTGATCGGCGGCAATGCCGCGTCGACGCTCAACATGGTGCTCGGCGTCGCGTTCCTGCTCAGCGGCTTCGTCAATCTCGCCCTGCTCGACAGCCGCTTCAACTTCCTGGCGTTCCGGATCCAGAACGTCCTGTTCAGCTTCGTGGTGGGCGTCCTCCTCATGACCTTCGGGATGTACGGCCGGGTCAGCGGCGGGCTGCCGCACGACAACCCGTACTGGAAGGCCCGCCACCCGGATCGGGCCCGCTGAACGGGCTGTGCGAATCTGGGCGGATGCTCGACTTCCCCGCGGCTCTCCGGGCCCGGCGTCTCGTCGCCATCGTGCGCGGCACCGACCCGGACGCCTCCTTCCGTACGGTCATGACGCTCGTCGAGTCCGGCATCCCGCTGGTCGAGGTCTCCCTCAGCGGCGCCGACGCGCTCGGCGTACTGCGCAGGGCGCGGGCCGCACTGGGCGCGGACGCCTGGCTCGGCGCGGGCACGGTCCGCACCGCGGGCGACGCGCGCCGGGCCGCCGACGCGGGCGCCAACCTGATCGTCACGCCCGGACTCGGCGCGGGCGTCGACGAGGCCGTACGCCTGGGGCTCCCGGTCCTCGGCGGCGTCCTGACGCCCACCGACGTCATCGCGGCCGAGGCGGCGGGCGTGACGGCCCTGAAGGTCTTCCCCGCATCCGCGATGGGCGGCCCCGCCTACCTGAAGGCCCTGCGCGCCCCCTTCCCCGACACGCCCTTCGTGCCGGTCGGCGGCGTCGACGCGACGGCCGCGAAGGCGTATCTGGCACTCGGCGCGGTCGCGGTGGGCGTCGGCTCCCCGCTGATCGGCGACGCGGCGGACGGCGGCGACCTGGGCGCGCTGCGCGCACGGGCCGCGGAGTTCGTGACGGTGACAGCGGCGGTACGCCGATGAGCGCGGTCCCGGTCGACGCGGGCCGCGCCATCGACGTACTCACCCTCGGCGAGACCATGGTCGCCCTGCGCGGCAGCGGCCCGCTCAAGCTGGGCGGCTCCATGGACGTGTCCGTCGCGGGCGCCGAGAGCAACGTCGCCATCGGCCTGGCCCGCCTCGGCCACACCGTCCGCTGGGCGGGCGCGGTCGGCGCCGACGAGGCCGGCGAGCTGGTCCTGCGCACGCTGCGCGCGGAGGGCGTCGACGTCAGCGCCGCCACGCGCGACCCGGCCGCGCCGACCGGCCTGATCCTCTTCGAGCCGCGGCTGCCCGAGGTGACCCGGGTGCACTACTACCGTGCGGGCAGCGCCGGTTCACGCCTGACGGCGGACGCCGTGACGGCCGCGTTCGCCTCGGCCCCGCCGCCCCGCGTCCTGCACCTGACCGGCATCACCCCGGCGCTCGGCCCCGCGCCCCTCGACGCCTGCCGCCACGCCCTGCGCCTCGCACGCGAACACGGCACCGAGGTGTGCCTCGACGTCAACTTCCGCTCCCGCCTGTGGAGCCGGGAGGCGGCCGCCGCCGAACTGCGCACGTGGCTCCCCTACGTCGACGTCCTCATCGCCTCCGACGACGAACTCCCCCTGTGCCTCCCGGAGTCCGCCCCCACCGACACCCCGGAGCGGTCCCTCATCGACGGCGGCATCCGCGAGGTCGTACTCAAACACGGCGCGGCAGGCGCCACGGCCCACACCGCGAAGCACCAACTCCACTCCCCCGCACGCGAGGTACGAGCAGTGGACCCGGTGGGCGCGGGCGACGCCTTCGTGGCTGGATACCTGTCAGCACTCCTGGACGGCTCGGACGTCCCGCACCGCCTGGACCGCGCCATCACCACAGGCGCGTTCGCGGTGGCGACCCATGGCGACTGGGAGGGCGCGCCGACGCGGTCGGAACTGGACTTGCTGGGGTCGACCCCGGGCACGGTGGTCCGCTAGGGAACGGACAGGAGGGCGACCCTATAAGGGGCGCGGGGAACTGCGCGCCCGGCCACAACCGACCCGCACCCCCAACAACACCCTCAGCCGCAGCAGCCTCCCCCACAACAGCCGCCCCCGCCACCCCCGCCGGACGGCGCAGGCGCAGACGCAGACGAAGACCCCCCAACGGCCACAGCAGACAAAAGCTTCACCGTGTCCTCATGCCCCACAGGGCACACCGCAGGCGCGGAAGACTCAGCCATCGGCCGACTCAACTCGAACGTGTCCCCACAGGACCGGCACCGAAATTCGTAACGAGGCATAGGCAAAGGCTAGCCCCGCGCCCCCGCCCCGAGGAACGCACGGAGAATCTCCTCCCCCGCGGCAACCCCCCGCTCGGGAAGAACCGTGAGCCCCGCCGCGACGAACCCCGTTTCGGCCAGCTCCCCGTGCCCGGGCCGCCAGGACCGGTCCGCCGCGAGCAGCAGATCCGCGTCGAGCAGCGAGTCCCCCGCGGCGAGGATCTCCTCGGCGCCGGTCCGCCGGGCGACCTCCCGTACCGCCGCGCTCTTGGTGAGCGGCTTCGGCACCGCGTAGATCTTGCGGCCCTGCAGCGAGACGGTCCAGCCACGCCCCTCCGCCCAGGCGGCGAGCTCCTTGACCCACTCGTCGGGCAGCAGCGAGCGCTCGACGACGAGGTAGGCGAAGAGGTCCTCGGCGACGCGTTCCTTGAGCAGCCAGGCCGGGTCGGCGGTGCGGACGAGATGCGCGCGGACCTCGTCGAGCGAGGCGCACTCGGCGGCGAGGCGGCGCGCCACCTGGGCCTGCCAGTCGGGATCGGAGACGCCGTCGACGAGGATGTGCCCGCCGTTGGCGCAGATCGCGAACTTCGGTGCGGGGCCCGGGAGATGGATGCGCCCGTACTGCTCACGGGTGCGGGTCGTGGTCGGCACGAAGACGGCCGTGCGCCCCAGCTCGTCGAGGAGCCCGGCGGCGGTCTCGGTGACGTACGACAGGGGCTTGCCCTCGTACACCTCGACGCAGAGCAGCCGCGGCGCCTCGGCGTCGGGCATGGTCAGGCCGAGCGCGGCGGCGGAGTAGATGAGGGTGCGGTCGAGGTCGCTGGCGACGAGCATGGCACTCACTTGGCGGCCACCGCCTTGCCGTCCGCGCCCGTCGCGCCGCGCGTGTACTTGGGGTGGATCAACCCGACGCAGGTGTACGGGAGTTCGGCCACTTCCTCGACGGGCACGCCGCGCTGTTCGGCGAGCAGGCGCACGTGGTCGAGGTCGGCGCCCGCGCCCTCGCGGGCCAGGATCTTCCAGGGGACGCGGCGCAGGAGCACGCGCGTCGTCTCGCCGACGCCCGGCTTGACGAGGTTCACGTCGTGGATGCCCTGCTCCTCACTGATCCGCTCGACGGCGGCCCAACCCTCCCAGGTGGGCGCCCTGTCGGCGGCGAGCACCTCCTTGACCTGCGCGTCCACCGCGTCTGCGACCTCGTCGAAGCGGCTCACGACCGCGTCGACGAACTCGCCCGACACATCGGTGCCCGCGAGTTCGCGGTAGAACTTCGCGCCGTGGAAGTCATCGGGCCCGACCAGGTCGGCGCGGAGCACGGTGCGGGAAATCAGCCCGGAGACCGTGGAGTTGAGGCAGGCGGAGGGGATGAGGAAGTCCTCGCGGGTGCCGTAGGTGCGCACGCACGAGCCGGGGTCGGCGAGCACGGCGATCTCCGGGCTGAACCCGGCGGGGCCACCGGCCTCCTCGAACTCCCGTACCGCGTCGGCCAGTTCACGCGTGATGGCGCCCTTGCCCGTCCAGCCGTCGACGAAGACGACGTCGGCCGGGTCGTGGTGGGCGGCGAGCCAGCGCAGCGCGTTGGCGTCGATGCCGCGGCCGCGCACGATGGAGACGGCGTAGTGCGGCAGGTCGAGGCCGTACCGGTGCGCGGCCCAGCGGCGCATCAGGACGCCGACGGGGGTGCCCGCGCGGGCGAGCGACACCAGGACGGGACGCGGCGACCGCTCGGCGAGCACGGTCTCGGTGACGGTGCCGACGGCCTGGGCGATACGGGCGGCGGAGGTGTCGAGCGCCGCGCGGAACAGCTCCTGGTACTGGGCGCTGGGCTGGTACTCGACGGGCAGCGACTCGGCGTAGTGCGCGCCACCGCTCTGTATCGCCTCCTCGCGCTCCTCCGTGGGCGCTTCGAGCGTCACGTCGGAGAGGTCCTGGAGCAGCCAGCCGACGTCCTCGGGCGCGTACGAGGAGAAGGCGGGGCCGCGGAGGGGCTCGGGAAGCATGGCGGGCCTTTCGGGGACGTACGAGGGGACGACGGCCAGCAGGACCTGCCCCGTGTGTGCGGAGAGCTGCGCCAACAGGCCGTCCGGCGCGTGCAGATGGGCGGTGTCCGCGACCGAGTCCACGACCACCACGACCGCGTCGAAGCCGCCGCCCGCGACGTTGTAGGCGTACCGGGTGCCGGGCCCGTCGGCCGGGTCGTCGTGCGCGGGGAAGGCGATGCGGGTGCGGATCGCGTAGCCGGGGTCGTCCACCGCGAGCACGGGCGACCGGGTCGTGGTGGAGAACCGCACATCGGCGCCGGTGCACCGCTCCAACTCCACGCCGAGCGCGAGCGGCGCGTACATGAGCTCCTCGAAGCCGAGGACGAGCACGCGGCGCGCGCCGCCGTCCAGGGCCCCGGCGATCCCGGCCGCCATGCCGGGCAGCGCCGCGTCCAGGGCCGTGCGGTGCGCGGAGGTGAAGCCGTGCCGCCCGCCGTCGGGTATCGCCGCGGGCCAGTCGAGCTCGACGCGGGTGACCCGGCCGTGCTCCTCGCGGGGCTGCGGGACGGCGGCGCTCTCGTGCTCGGCGACCAGCGCCTGCCCCTTGGCGAGGACGCCGTCGGGCAGCCGGACCGTGCCCGAGGCCGACGCGATCAGGTCGACGCGCGCGCCGATCTCGTCGGCGAAGGCGGCGAGGCGGTCCCGGTCGTCGGGCGCGCGCATGTCGACGAGCGCCACGATGACGTACCGCCCGCGCGGGAAGCGCTCGTGCAGCGCGCGGATGGTGTTGAGGACGGTGTTGCCGGTGGAGAACTCGTCGTCGACGAGGACCAGCGGGCCGTCCCCCGCGAGGAGTCCGGGGTCCTCGGGCAGCAGCAGGTGCGAGGTGGCGTGCGAGTGGGACTCCTCGAAGCCGCCCGCGCGCTCGACGCCTGCGACGGGGCGCCGGGTGGAGTGCAGGTACGGCGCGAGATCGACGCCGTCCGCGACGCAGTGGCCGAGGCCCGTGGCGGTCTCCGCGTAGCCGAGGACGACGGCGCGCCGGGCCTCGTCGTCGCCGAGCAGCTCCCGCACCCGGACGCCGAGGTCGTGCCCGGCCGCGTACACGACGGAGGGCCGCTGCGGGACGTGCTTGCCCAGGACGTTCGACACCAGGAGGTGCGCCCGCTTGGGGTTGCGGCGCAGCGCGAGCCCGAGGAGGCCGCGCAGCCCCTCGTCACCGTCGAGCCCGACCCCGAGCCGCTCGGCCACCCAGGTCCCCGACCACACCGCGTCTTCAGTCACGTACGTCATGTTCCTCATGTTCGATCAGCCGGGGATCCCGGCGGTTCTGCCGGGCGGACCGGCGGTTCAACCGGGGATCCCGGCCGCGAGCAGCTCCACGAAGCCGACGTCCTCCTTGGCGACGCCGAAGACCTCGGCGCGCCGCAGGGTCCGCTCGGCCCAGGCGCGGTGCGGCTTCACCTCGTTCATCTTGTTCGTGTACGAGGAGCGCAGGACGCCGCCCCCGCACCGCTCCGGGCGCAGGATGTCCTCGGCGTCGCTGAACTCCTCGTGGCTGACCACGGAGAGCGCGTGCACGGGCAGGACGTGGGAGGGGTGGATGCAGGTCTTGCCGAGCAGGCCGTTGGCCCGGTCGAGCTCGATCTCGCGGAGCAGCCCGTCCATGTCGTGCTCGATGAGCGCCTGCCGCAGCTCGTCGGCCCGGCCCTCCAGGAAGGGGCTGCGGCGCAGCTGCGGCTTGAACATCCGCTCCTGCACCCGGAAGTACTCCCACACGGGCCCCGTCACCGTGTAGCCCGTGCCGTCGGCCCTGCCGAGGACGTTCACCACGTCGGCGATGACGGACGCGACGATCTGCACGTCGTACGCGGTCATGTCCGGCGGCCTGCGCAGGCCGTACGCCGAGCAGAAGTCGGTGACGCCCAGGCGCAGGGCGAGGACCCGGTCGCGGTACTTGTCGACGGTGCGGGCGATCCCGGCGAGGGTCTCGGCGCGGCTCTCCAGATGCAGCAGCTCGGGCGATTCCAGGACGGGCATCGCGAAGAGCCCGCGCTCCTGCGGCGCGGCACTCTCCGCCTCGGCGAGCGCCTCGAGGAAGGGCACGCCCCGCTCCTCGGTGAATTTGGGCAGTACGAATCCGGACAACAACCGGATGTCGGGGCCGAGCCTGCCGGCCAGGTCGGCGATCTGCTCGGCGGCCCGCACCCGGATGAAGAGCAAGGGCGGCTCCACACCGCGTTCCGCCAGGTCGGCGAATTGCCGGACCAGATTCTCCTCGGCGTCGGCGACGTCCGCGTCGTCGATGGAGTCCTCCAGGCAGAGCACCATGGAGGTCACTCCGCGCCCGGCCTGCTTCAGGATGTCGTCGGCGAGCTTGGGACGGGTCGCGGGGCTGTAGAGCGTGCCGCCGAGGGCGGGCGCGAGCAGGTGGGGCGGGGAGTCCGCGGTGAAGGCACACGGCTCCCGGTGGAAGAGGCGCTGTCGCACCTCTGGGGCGATGTGCCCGAAATGGCGCATGAGATTCCCTTGCTATCGCCTGTTTCGTCGACTCGGCCCGACGTGATGTGGCCGGTAATAGTACGTAGAGACGCCTGTCCGGGGTTCCCTCCGGGCATGAATTTCAGGTAACCCGGCCATGTCACACACGCAGAGCACACAACCGTCGCACGCCCACACCACCCGCAGGTCAGGCGCCTGCCGACGCGACCGGGGCCTTGGGGGCCCCGCGTTGTCCCGTCGGGGCGGGGGAAGGCAGGATGATCGCATGACGCACGCGATGCTGAAGGGGTCGAACGTCCCGCTCGAAGCCACGGCGGTCCGCGCCGTGCTGCGCTGGGCCCCCGGCCAGGGCGTCCCCGACGTCGACGCGTCCGCGCTGCTCCTCGGCGGCGACGGCCGGGTGCGGTCCGACGAGGACTTCGTCTTCTACAACCAGCCGCGTCACCCCGCGGGCAAGGTCTGGCGGCTCGGCAAGAAGCGCGTGGCCGAGGGCCTGACCGACACGATCCAGACGGATCTGGCCGGCATGGACCCGGCCGTGAGCCGGGTGCTCCTGGCCGCGTCGGCGGAGGGCGTCTCCTTCGACCGCGTCCCCGCGCTGCGGATCCTGCTGTACGACGCGTCGGTCGCCGACGGCGAGCCGCTCGCGTACTTCGACATCTCGCCGCAGACCGGCGAGGAGACCGCGCTGATCTGCGGGGAGCTCTACCGCCGCGGCGACGGCTGGAAGTTCCGGGCCCTCGGCGAGGGGTACTCCAACGGCCTGGAGGGTCTGGCGTCGGACTTCGGGATCTCCGTGGACGACACGGATTCCGCCGGGTCCGAGCCGCCGCCCGTCGCGTCGTTCCCGCTGCCGCCGCAGCAGCCCACGCACCAGCCGTCGATGGCCCAGCCCGCCCCGCAGACGGCCCCTCAGCCCGCGTACGGCTATCCGCCGGCGCCACCCCGGCATCCGGCGCCCCAGCCCGCCTACGGCTACCCTCCGGCGGCACCCACGCAGCCCACGCCGGTCGCGTCGGCGCCGCCGGTCGCCCAGCCGTCGTACGGCTATCCGCAGCCGGTGGCCCCGATGCCGGACCCGAACTTCCGGCTGCCGCCGCAGGGGCCGCAGTTCCTGTCCCGCTGAGGCGGCTCAGCCCACCTTCGACTTGTAGCCCCTGCCCCACTGCAGGCCCCAGCCGTACAGCCGGTCCAGCTCGGCCTGGAAGCCGTAGACGAACTTCACCTCGCGGCGCACCATCAGCTCGCCCTTGACGTTCTCGATGGAGACCACGGCGCAGGAGCGGGCCTGCGGCTGGCGCTCGTCCAGGTCGATCTCGATCCGCGGGCCGTTGCTGGGGTACAGCGTGACCTTGGCGTGCGTGCGGTCGAAGGCGGGCGTCTGGTCGTAGATGTAGACGAAGATCAGCAGCCGCTTGATCGCCTCGCGGTGGTCGAGGTTGACGTAGAGCGTCTCGCCCGACCCCGAACCGAACCGGTCGTCGCCGCTGCCCTTCACGTACGGCGGGGAGTTGAGGCTCCCGAAGAAGTGGCCCAGCGGCTGCACCACGCCCTTGTCGCCGTCGGTCAGTTCGTACAGACAGCCGAGGTCGAGGTCGACGTTGACCATGCTCTGGGTGTGCGCCTGGACCGGCTCGGGCCGGAACATCTGGAAAGGGTGCCGCAGCAGACCGCCGCCGCGCTGCTTGCCGATGAGGTCGGAGGTGCGCATCTGCCAGGAGAGGTTGACGCGCAGGTTGCCGCTGGCCGCGCCCTGTTTGTTGAGCGAGACCGTCGGGTGTCGTTTGGTCAGTTCGATGGAGTTGGTCGCGGCGCTGCCCGATTCGTAGTCCATCGAACGTCCACGCCACAGACCGTCCCAGAAGGACATGCCGCCCCCAAGTGCCCTTGTGCCACGTACGGATACGGGCCCTGTGCCCCGTACGAATACCGACGGGGCGGCCATGAGGACCTCTCCTCGACGGCCGCCCCGAACAGAGCGTTCCTCACCCCGGCCGCTGTCACACTCCGGAAGCCGGAACCGGACAGCTCGGTGCGGGAATCAGACAGTGTCAGACCCCGGACGAGACCTCAGCCTTCTCGCCCGAGCTCGCTTTTCCCTCGGCCGCCGCCAGCGCACGGTTGCGGCGCACGGACGAGAAGAAGGACCAGGCGATCAGCAGGACGCCGACCGAGCCCGTGATGACCTCGTGGATCTCGTACTGGATGGTGACGAGGAGGATCACGGCGAGGGCGCCGATCGCGTAGTGCGCGCCGTGCTCCAGGTAGACGTAGTCGTCGAGGGTGCCCTGGCGGACCAGGTAGACGGTGAGCGACCGGACGTACATGGCGCCGATGCCGAGGCCGAGCGCCATCAGGACGATGTCGTTGGTGATCGCGAAGGCACCGATGACGCCGTCGAAGGAGAACGACGCGTCGAGGACCTCGAGGTAGAGGAACATGAAGAACGCGGCCTTGCCCGCCATCGCGACAGCAGGAACCTTCTTGCCGCTCTTCTTGGCCGCTTCCTCCTCCTCGTGCTCGCGCTCCTCCTCTTCCTCCAGCTTGTTCTCGAAGTAGCCGGAGAGTCCGCCCACCACGAGATAGGTGATCAGGCCCGCGATGCCGGAGATGAGGACCGTCTGCGCCTTGTCGACGTGGACGCCGCCGTGCTGGTGGGCGTTGGTCGCGAAGGTCATCGCGGTGACGAGCAGGACGATGAGCGCGATGCAGACCGACAGCATGTCGACCTTGCCGAGCTTGGCGAGCGGGCGCTCGATCCAGCCCAGCCACTTGATGTCCCGGTCCTCGAAGATGAAGTCGAGGAAGATCATCAGCAGGAACATGCCGCCGAAGGCAGCGATCGACGGGTGGGCGTCGGTGACCAGCTGCTGGTACTGGTCCTTGTCGTCGAACGCGAGCTTGACGGCCTCGATCGGGCCGATCTTGGCACTGATGGCCACGATCACGACGGGGAAGACAAGACGCATGCCGAAGACCGCGATGAGCACACCGATGGTGAGGAAGATCTTCTGCCAGAAGGCATTCATCTTCTTCAGGATTCCGGCGTTGACCACCGCGTTGTCGAACGACACCGAGATCTCGAGGATGGACAGGATCGCCACGATGCCGAAGCCTGTCCACCCCCCGTAGAGCACCGCGGCGACCAAGCCGAGCGCGGTGACCGCGAACGACCAGCCGAAGGTTTTCAGAAGCACTGGCTACCCAATCCTGTGTGTACGGGCTCCCGTTTAGCGGTCTCCCCCGCGGCGGTCCCCTGCTTTACGAAACGTTGACCCCGAAGTCTAGAGCGATGCCGCGCAGTCCCGACGCGTACCCCTGCCCGACCGCACGGAACTTCCACTCTCCCCCGTAGCGGTACACCTCGCCGAAGATCATGGCGGTCTCCGTGGAGGCGTCCTCACTCAGGTCGTAGCGCGCGAGCTCCTGGCCGTCCGCCTGGTTCACCACGCGGATGAACGCGTTGCTGACCTGGCCGAATGTCTGGCCGCGGTTGTCCGCCTCATGGATCGAGACGGGGAAGATGATCTTGTCGCAGTTGGCCGGCACCTTGGAGAGGTCGATCAGGAGCGACTCGTCGTCGCCGTCGCCCTCACCGGTGAGGTTGTCCCCGGTGTGTTCGACGGAGCCGTCCGGGCTCTTCAGGTTGTTGTAGAAGACGAACCACTCGTCGCCGAGCACCCTGCCCGCGTTGCACAGCAGCGCGCTGGCATCGAGGTCGAAGGGGGCGCCGGTGGTGGAGCGCGCGTCCCAGCCGAGCCCGACAAGGACCTGGGTGAGATTCGGTGCGGCCTTGGAGAGGGAGACATTGCCTCCCTTGGCGAGCGTGACGCCCATGTTGATGGTCCTCCCCGAGGTGACGAGAGCAGAGTTCCCATGGTGCAGGGTGCCGAGGCCCGCACGGCGGGCCGGGGCCCGAGGGTGACGGGAACTGGCGGGTGAGCGCGTCCGGCGCCGCACTCGTGTGGGTGCGGCGCCGGACGACGGGCAAAGGGGTGTACTCGGCTCAGACGTTGACGCCGAAGTCCTGCGCGATGCCGCGCAGGCCCGAGGCGTAGCCCTGGCCGACCGCGCGGAACTTCCACTCCGCGCCGTGGCGGTACAGCTCGCCGAAGACCATGGCGGTTTCCGTCGAGGCGTCCTCGGAGAGGTCGTAACGGGCGATCTCCGCGCCGCCCGCCTGGTTCACGACGCGGATGAACGCGTTGCGCACCTGGCCGAACGACTGCTGGCGGTTCTCGGCGTCGTAGATCGAGACCGGGAACACGATCTTCTCGACATCGGCCGGCACCGCGGCCAGGTCGACCTTGATCGCCTCGTCGTCGCCCTCGCCCTCACCGGTGGTGTTGTCACCGGTGTGCTCGACGGAGCCGTCGGGGCTCTTCAGGTTGTTGAAGAACACGAAGTTGCTGTCATTGCTGACCTTGCCCTCCGCGTTCGTCAGGATCGCGCTGGCATCCAGGTCGAAGTCCGTGCCGGTGGTGGTGCGCACATCCCAGCCGAGGCCGACCAGGACTGCGGTCAGGCCCGGCGCCTCCTTGCTCAGAGATACGTTGCCGCCCTTGCTGAGGCTGACTCCCACGAGTCCTCCCAATTGGTGTCCAGGGGCGGGGAGCCCCAAGCGTTGCGTTGCCATCGGATCAACGACTGGATCCTAGTGACCGGTTCCCGGCAGCCACAGGCTCTGCACCCGAAGAATCACAGGGTGTCGAGCGCCTTGACGTACTCGTTCAGGTCACGGGCGTCGGGCAGGCCGTTGACGACGCTCCAGCGCACGACGCCCTCCTTGTCGATGATGAAGGTGCCGCGCACCGCGCAGCCCTTCTCCTCGTCGAAGACGCCGTACGCGCGCGAGACCTCGCCGTGCGGCCAGAAGTCGGAGACCAGCGGGTACTCCAGGCCCTCCTGCTCGGCGAAGACGCGCAGGGTGTGGATGGAGTCGTTGGAGACGGCGAGCAGCTGGGTGTCGTCGTTGACGAACTTCGGCAGTTCGTCGCGGAGCGCGCAGAGCTCGCCGGTGCACACGCCGGTGAACGCGAACGGGTAGAAGAGCAGCACCACGTTCTTCTCGCCGCGGAAGTCGGAGAGCTTCACGGAACGGCCGTGGTTGTCCTTCAGCTCGAATTCCGGCGCCTTGGTGCCGACCTCGATCGCCATGAGTACGCATCCCTTCGACGGAGCCCCTCGGATGGGGCTGTTCGGGTGATACCCACCCTACGTCCGCCCCTGGACCCGCCGATCAAGGCACACGTATGCCTGAGGCCTCCGTGACGGGAATCCGTCACGGAGGCCTCAGGAGCGCCCGAAGGGGCGCGGGGAACTGCGCGACCAGCCACAGCCGACCCGCAGATCACATCCCCGCCCCACCCAGCGGAGCGCTATCGCTTCTTCGCCGCCGCCTTGGGCGTGAGCAGGCGGCTGCCGCTCCAGTCCTTGCCGGCGTTGATGCTCTTGGTCTGGGACAGACCCGCGGTGGTGGCCGCCTCACCGATGTCGCTCGGCTCGACGTAACCCTCCCGACCGGTCTTCGGAGTCAGCAGCAGGATCGAGCCGCCCTCCTCCATGTACGCGATGGCATCCACCAGCGCATCAGTCAGGTCCCCGTCGTCCTCACGGAACCAGAGCACCACGGCGTCAGCCACGTCGTCGTAGTCCTCGTCGACGAGCTCGGAGCCGATGGTCTCTTCGATGACCTCGCGGAGCTCCTGATCGACGTCGTCGTCGTAGCCGATCTCCTGGACCACCTGGTCGGGCTGGAAACCAAGCCTTACGGCCAGGTTCGTCTCCGCGTGGTCCGCGGTCGCGCTCACGGATTGCCTCCTGATCATGTTTTTGGGAATGCCTGTCAGCCACGCGCGTGCGCGGGGCGTTGGCCGTAGTCCACACGGGCGGGGCGGATCGCGCAAGTACCCGGCCGCCGAGACCGCCGAAACGGTGACGTTCCCGACCGTGTCGCCGCAACTGTCGCCTCATCCGTACGAGACCGAACGGCTCTGCGAAGCGGCTAGGCAGGATGGGCGTATCGTTGCGATTTGGCCGAGCCTACCCCAGGGTCACCGGATCACCGTCTCGGTTACCTATCGGTAGAGATGACGTTTCCGCCCCCGCGGTCCACGATGGGGGAACGGTGCACGGCCAGGCAGAACCCAGGCGAAGGCCCTCAACAGCGAAGGAACAGCGTGGCTTCCGGATCCGATCGCAACCCGATCATCATTGGCGGCCTGCCGAGTCAGGTCCCGGACTTCGATCCCGAAGAGACCCAGGAGTGGCTTGACTCCCTCGACGCCGCGGTCGACGAACGCGGTCGCGAGCGGGCCCGCTACCTGATGCTCCGGCTGATCGAACGCGCACGTGAGAAGCGCGTCGCCGTGCCCGAGATGCGCAGTACGGACTACGTCAACACGATCGCCACCAAGGACGAGCCGTTCTTCCCCGGAAACGAGGAGATCGAGCGCAAGGTCCTGAACGCGACCCGCTGGAACGCCGCGGTGATGGTCTCCCGCGCCCAGCGCCCCGGTATCGGGGTCGGCGGTCACATCGCCACCTTCGCCTCCTCCGCCTCGCTCTACGACGTGGGCTTCAACCACTTCTTCCGGGGCAAGGACGAGGGCGACGGCGGCGACCAGATCTTCTTCCAGGGACACGCGTCCCCCGGCATCTACGCCCGCGCCTTCCTCCTCGACCGGCTCTCCGAGCAGCAGCTCGACGCGTTCCGCCAGGAGAAGTCCAAGGCGCCCAACGGCCTCTCGTCGTACCCCCACCCGCGCCTCATGCCGGACTTCTGGGAGTTCCCGACCGTCTCCATGGGCCTCGGCCCGCTCGGCGCGATCTTCCAGGCCCGGATGAACCGCTACATGGAGGCGCGCGACATCGCGGACACCTCCAAGTCGCACGTCTGGGCGTTCCTCGGCGACGGCGAGATGGACGAGCCCGAGTCCCTCGGCCAGCTCTCCATCGCCGCCCGCGAGGGCCTGGACAACCTCACCTTCGTCGTCAACTGCAACCTGCAGCGCCTGGACGGCCCGGTGCGCGGCAACGGCAAGATCATCCAGGAGCTGGAGTCGCAGTTCCGCGGCGCCGGATGGAACGTCATCAAGCTGGTCTGGGACCGGAGTTGGGACCCGCTGCTCGCGCAGGACCGCGACGGCATCCTGGTCAACAAGCTCAACACCACGCCCGACGGCCAGTTCCAGACGTACGCCACCGAGACCGGCTCGTACATCCGCGACCACTTCTTCGGCGACGACCACCGGCTGCGCGCCATGGTCGAGGGCATGACCGACGACCAGATCCTGCACCTGGGCCGCGGCGGTCACGACCACAAGAAGATCTTCGCGGCGTTCTCGGCGGCCAAGGCCCACAAGGGCCAGCCGACCGTGATCCTCGCCCAGACGGTCAAGGGCTGGACCCTCGGCCCGAACTTCGAGGGCCGCAACGCCACGCACCAGATGAAGAAGCTGACGGTCGACGATCTCAAGGGCTTCCGCGACCGGCTGCACATCCCGATCACGGACAAGCAGCTGGAGGACGGCGCCCCGCCCTACTACCACCCGGGCCGGAACTCCGAAGAGATCCAGTACATGCACGACCGCCGCAAGGGCCTGGGCGGTTACGTCCCGACCCGCGTGGTGCGCTCGAAGCCGCTGCAGCTCCCCGAGGACAAGACGTACGCGACCGCGAAGAAGGGTTCGGGCCAGCAGTCGATCGCCACCACCATGGCGTTCGTCCGCATCCTGAAGGACCTCATGCGGGACAAGGAGATCGGCAAGCGCTTCGTGCTGATCGCCCCCGACGAGTACCGCACCTTCGGCATGGACGCGTTCTTCCCGAGCGCGAAGATCTACAACCCGCTCGGCCAGCAGTACGAGGCCGTGGACCGCGATCTGCTCCTCGCCTACAAGGAGTCGCCGACGGGCCAGATGCTGCACGACGGCATCTCGGAGGCAGGCTGCACGGCGTCCCTCATCGCCGCGGGGTCGGCCTACGCCACGCACGGCGAGCCCCTGATCCCGGTGTACGTCTTCTACTCGATGTTCGGTTTCCAGCGCACCGGCGACCAGTTCTGGCAGATGGCCGACCAGCTCGCGCGCGGTTTCGTCCTGGGCGCGACCGCCGGACGCACGACGCTGACCGGCGAGGGCCTGCAGCACGCCGACGGCCACTCCCAGCTGCTCGCCTCGACCAACCCCGGCTGTGTCGCCTACGACCCCGCCTTCGGCTACGAGATCGCGCACATCGTCAAGGACGGCCTGCGCCGGATGTACGGCCCCGACAGCGAGGACGTCTTCTACTACCTCACCGTCTACAACGAGCCGATCCAGCACCCGGCCGAGCCCGCCGACGTGGACGTCGACGGCATCCTCAAGGGCATCTACCGCTTCAAGTCCGGTGAGCAGGGCGCCATTCCTGCCCAGATCCTCGCGTCCGGTGTGGCGGTGCCGTGGGCGGTCGAGGCCCAGCAGATCCTCGCCACGGAGTGGAACGTCAAGGCGGACGTCTGGTCGGCGACCTCCTGGAACGAGCTGCGCCGCGAGGCCGTCGACGTGGAGCGCCACAACCTCCTGCACCCCGAGGAGGAGCAGCGCGTCCCGTACGTCACCCAGAAGCTCTCCGGCGCCGAGGGTCCGTTCGTGGCCGTCTCCGACTGGATGCGGAGCGTCCCCGACCAGATCTCCCGCTGGGTGCCCGGCACGTACCAGTCGCTCGGCGCCGACGGCTTCGGCTTCGCCGACACCCGCGGTGCGGCCCGCCGCTTCTTCCACATCGACGCACAGTCGATCGTGGTCGGCGTGCTGACCGAACTGGCCCGCGAGGGCAAGGTCGACCGCTCCGTCCTGAAGCAGGCGATCGACCGCTACCAGCTCCTCGACGTCACCGCCGCCGACCCCGGCGCGGCCGGAGGCGACGCGTAGCACATCTCCCCCTGAGGGCGGCGGACCACGGTCCCGTCGCCCTCAGGCGTTTTCTACGATGCGCCCATGAAGGAACAACCGGCACAGATTCGCTGGGAGCGCCGCACCCAACGCCCGCTCCTCGCGCTCGCGGTGGCATTCGCCGTCGCCTACGCCGTGCCGATCGTGATGCCCGGGGCAAGCAGGGCCGTGACGAGGACCTGCACGGTGGTGGAGTGGTTCGTCTGGGGTTCGTTCGCCCTCGACTACCTCGTACGCCTCCTCCTGACCGATCACCGCAGACAGTTCGTCCGTACCCACTGGCTCGACCTGTTCGCCGTGATCCTTCCGATGCTGCAGCCGCTGCGGTTGCTGCGGCTGGTCTCCACGCTGTTGCTCGTCGGCCGACGGGCCCGGATGGCGTCACAGATAAAGCTGACGACGTATGTCGCGGGCTCGGTGGTGGGCCTGTTGATGTTCGGTTCCCTTGCGGTGCTCTCGGTGGAGCGGGAGTCACCGAACGGGAACATCAAGACACTTGGCGACGCGGTGTGGTGGTCCTTCACCACGATGACGACCGTCGGCTACGGCGATCACGCGCCCACGACCGGGCTCGGCCGGGTGCTCGCGGTCGGCCTGATGCTGTCGGGCATCGCGCTCCTCGGTGTCGTCACCGCGAACATCGCGGCCTGGTTCATCTCCCGCTTCGAGAAGGACGACGTCGAGGAGCGGCGTCAGACGGCCGCGATCGAGGCGCTGACGGCCGAGGTGCAGGCGCTGCGCGCCCAGGTGACGGCCCTTTCGGGTGCGATGGAGCCGGGTGCGGTGCCCCGGCCCGTGGCCGCCGAGGGCGCTGTCACGGGGACAGAGGCCCTCGGCGGGACGGGGGCGCCCTGATCCGGCGTCCTGCCCCGGTTGTTCGCGATGTCCCGGCGTCCGCAGTCCTGCCCCTGGCCGGGGCGGTTCCGGCCCGGGGTCAGAGCATGCCGCTCGTCGAGGTCGCGCCGGCTATCCATATGAGCGCGAGGGCCGTGTCGATCGTGCCCAGGACGAGGGCGACGAGGGCCGGCACCGGGCGGGCGCCGGTCCAGCTGCGGCCCATGCCGAGCCAGCCGCAGACGATCGCCAGGGGGCCGAGGATGATCCCCAGCACGAAGAATCCGGCGATCGCGCAGATGACTCCGACGATTCCGAGCGTCGCGCGGTCCGGCCCATCCCCAAGCTCTCGACTCCGCTCGAGCAGGGGAGACCCCATTCGTGACCACGTACGGCCACGTGAGCGGGGGTGCTTGCGCGTGGTGTGTCCGAAGCCCGCCATCATCACTCCTTCGAGTCGGCCCGTTCGGGCTCGGCTCCGCGAGTACCCCCGATCGGCTTTCCCAGACCCATTCAGCTCTCCCAGACCTTGAAGGCCCTTACGCGGTAAGGGGATTCGGGCGCCCAGGTGCCGCTGCCCGGGTAGGTGTTGAACTCGCCGGTCTCGGCACACTCCGCGGACTGGTACGTGGTGACGGGTCGGCCCGTGCGGTTCGCGAGAGCCTCCGCGCTGCCCCCCTCCGGCAGCGCGACGCAGCTCTCGATGTCGATGCCCGCGAGCTCATAGACGTGCCGGGAGCCGTGGAACCCCGCCTTCTCCCAGAGGCAGAGCTCGCCCGGCCCGCATCCGGCGAGTGTCGGCGGGGCGGTGGCCCCGGCGTGCGCGGGTGTCAGGATCAGCGCGGCCAGTGCGATGGCCGTGACGGTCGTGAGGGACGTGACGGATGTGGGCATGGTCGTACGCATCTGGTTCAACCCCCGTGTCGTATGGCTCAGTTGTCCGCGTCGTGCGGATCGCCATGTCTGCACTCTGGACCTGCCGACCGTGCCATCGGAAGGGGTACGAATGTGCGTCACCCGGATAGGCGAAAACCCCCCAGGTTGCCCCTGAGGGGTCTTCCCTGACTTGCGGCCGTCCGCATGCGACTGTCCGGCGAATTCGGGGCGAACAGAACCTACCGGGGCAGACGGGATCTATCCGGGCGGACAGGGCCTAGATGTGCCCGACGCCCGCGCCCGCGTCGGCGTTGGCGCCCTTCTTCGTCAGCACGGCGACGAAGGCCGCGACGACGGCGACGACACCGGCGACGGTGAAGGCGAGGCCCATGCCCGACATGAACGTGTCGTGGACCGTGTCCGTGATCTTGGCGAGGATGCCCTGGTTCATGTTCGGGGCCTTGGCGACCTGCTCGGGCACCGCGCCGATCGCGGCGGCCTTCTCCAGACCGGGCGGCGGTGCGTCCGGCAGCCCGGAGTCCTTCCAGTTGCCCGCCAGGTCGGCATTGACCTTGTTGGACATGACGGCGCCGAGGACCGCGGTGCCGAGACTGCCTCCGACCTGCATGCCCGCCTGCTGCAGGCCGCCCGCGACGCCGGACAGCTCAAGCGGCGCGTTGCCCACGATGACCTCGGTGGCGCCGACCATGACCGGGGCGAGGCCGAGACCGAGGAGGGCGAACCAGATCGACATCTCCAGCGTGCCGGTCCCGGTCGTCATGGTGGTCATGCCGAACATCGCGACGGCCGTGAGCACCATGCCGCCCACCAGCGGCACCCGCGGGCCGAACTTCGTGATCAGCGCGCCCGCGATCGGCGACGAGACGATCATCATGGCCGTCAGCGGCAGCAGATGGAGCCCGCTGTCGACCGGGCTCATGTTGTGCACGTTCTGCAGGTAGAAGGTGACGAAGAACAGCCCGCCCATGAAGGCGAAGGCCATCAGGACCATCAGCACCGTGCCCGCGGAGAGCGGCACGGAGCGGAAGAGGCCCAGCGGAATGAGCGGCTCCTTGACCTTGGTCTCCCAGACGGCGAAGAGCACGAAGAGTACGACGGCGGCGCCCAGGAACGCCCAGGTCTTGCCGCTGCCCCAGCCCCAGGAGTCACCGGCCTTGATGAGCGCCCAGATGAGGGAGAACATCGCGCCGGAGAGCAGCAGGATGCCCGGGATGTCGAAGGACCGCGGGGCGTTCTCCGCGCGGTGATCCTTGAGGATCACAAGGCCGAAGACCAGGGCGATGACGCCGACCGGCACGTTGATGAAGAACACCGACTGCCAGCTGACGTGCTCGACCAGCACACCACCGAGGATCGGGCCGCCCGCGGTGGAGGCACCGATGACCATGCCCCAGATACCGATGGCCATGTTCAGCTTCTCGGCGGGGAAGGTGGCCCGCAGCAGACCGAGCGCGGCCGGCATCAGCAGCGCGCCGAACAGGCCCTGGAGCACGCGGAAGGCGATGACCAGGGACACGCTGCCGGAGACACCGATGGCGCCGGAGGCGACGGCGAAGCCGATGACGCCTATGAGGAACGTCTGACGGTGGCCGAAGCGGTCACCGAGCTTGCCCGCCGTGATGAGCGCGACGGCCAGCGCGAGGAGGTAGCCGTTGGTGATCCACTGGACGTCCGCGAGCGAGGCGCCGAGATCCTTCTGAATGGCCGGGTTGGCGATCGCCACGATGGTGCCGTCCAGGGCGACCATCATCACGCCGATCGCGACGGAGAAGAGCGTCAGCCAGGGGTGGCCGCGCAGCCCCTTGGCCGGGGCCGGAGCGGACGCGGGCTCCGGCGCCTTGTCCGCCTTGTCGACGGTGGTCTGACTAGTCATGACGCGAGGCTAATGACAGCGACTGACAGTTGACAAACCATTTCACAAGTCGGTAGCTGTCACGTAGCTCACAGGTATGGTGAGCTGGCTAAACAGGCGGAAAGAGGGCCATGGCGTGAAGACCGAGCAGCGAGCAGCGGACCCCGCGGAACCGCGGCCGGAGGCCTCCGAGGACACATCGGGCGAGCCCCCCAGGCCGGGACTGCGCGAGCGCAAGAAGCAGCGCACCCGGGACGCGCTGCTGCGCGCGGCTCTCGAACTCTTCACCACCAAGGGGTACGAGGAGACGACCGTCGACGAGATCGCCGAGGCCGTCGACGTCTCCCAGCGCACGTTCTTCAGGCACTTCGCCAACAAGGAGGATGCCGCCTTCGCCGTGCAGCACATGGTGGAGGCGCGATTCGTCCAGGCACTGCGCGAACGCCCCGCCGACGAGGCGCCGTTCGTGGCGATGCGGGGTGCCGTGCTCGGCACCTGGGAGGCGATGAGCCGGTCCATCGAGGAGGTCGTTCCGGTCGAACTCCACATGCGCACCTATCAGATGATCGAGTCGACCCCCTCCTTGCTCGCGATCCATCTGCGTCGCTCGATCGAGACGGAGGAGGAGATCGCGCACCTGATCGCCGAACGCGAGGGACTCGACATCGACGCCGATCCGCGTCCGCGCGTGGCAGTGGCCGCGTTCGGCGGCGTCATGCGGGTCACGGGGCGGCTGTGGGGCGCGGGCGAGGACTTCAGCGTGGAGTCGATCCGCGTACTCACGGAGCAGTATCTCGACCGCCTGGGTCCCGCGTTGGCGGAGAACTGGCGTACGCAGTAGCCGCACGCGGCACAGACTCCAGGTCGCCGGAGAAGGTCCAACCCCCGGAATTCACGCGTACGTTGAGCAGCATCACGCACACTGACAGTCACTCCCACCCCTGTCGCGCCGCGCGCACGCGCCGCCCACGGAGCGTGATGGCGCCACACAGGATGCGCCCGCTTTGCCTCAATTACCCCTCCAGAAACGTGATCTGCCTCACGCGATGCACGGTAGGCAGCACGGTTCTCCTAGGGTGTTCCGCAGTGACTTCCTTCGACTCATCCCCCCAACTCAGCGCATGGCGCGCTCTGCTCGCGCTCGCCGTCGTGTTCGTCATGCTGGCGACCACCGGCTGGACTGCCGTGCGCCACAACAGAGGTGGCGCGTCTCCTCTTGAAGCCGCGCTCTCCGCATGGGAGCGAGGGAGCATAGACGGGCACGCGCTGCCCGATCCGGACGCCCCCGCAGGCCGCCTCGCGACGTTCTACGCGTCGCTCGACACCCAGCAGCGCAACCGGCTCGCCGCTCGCTATCCCCTTGCGGTCGGCAACATGAACGGTGCGCCCGCCACGCTGCGCTACCGCGCGAACCGCATCGCTCTGGGGCAGGCCCGCAAGATCGAGCACAAGCGCATGCACGACAAACGCCTCTCGCCCCTGGGGCAGCAGGAGGCGGAGCGCAGGATGAAGCGGTTCGGGGTCATGATGCGCCCCGGACGGCAGGTCATCGCCTTCGACCCCATGGGCTCGGGACGCATGGCCGAGGTCTTCGGAGACCTCGACAAGGCCCAGCGGGTCTCCGTCGTGGTGCCCGGTGTCGACACGAACGTGCTGACCTTCGAGCGGACGTTCCGCAAGTACTCGGCTCCGGTGGGCATGGCGAAGGCCCTCTACCAGGCGGAGCGCAAGGCCAGTCCACGCGCGCGTACCGCCGTGATCGCCTGGGCCGACTACACCGCGCCCATCGGCATCGGCGTGGACGCGGCCACGGCCATGCGCGCCGAGGACGGGGCCGTGCGCCTCGACTCCATGGTGCGGGGCCTCCCGGGGCGCACGCCCGTAGCGCTGTACTGCCACAGCTACGGCTCCGTGGTGTGCGGTGTGGCGGCGCGCCGGCTGCCCTCCCGGGTCACCGACATCACGGTCGCGGGCAGCCCCGGCATGCGCGCCGACAAGGCGGGGCAGTTGGGTACGGGGGCCCGGATCTGGGCCACCCGGGACAGCGACGACTGGATTCAGGATGTGCCGTACATGGAGGTCGGCGGGATCGGCCACGGTGCCGACCCGGTGTCCGGCGGGTTCGGCGCGAGGGTGCTGTCCGCGACGGGCGCGGCAGGCCACACGGGCTACTTCGAGCCGGGCACGGAGAGCCTGCGCAACTTCGCCGAGATCGGCACCGGCGCGTACCACGGAGTGCGGTGCGCGAGCGGGGACGCTGCCTGCCGGAAGGGTATTTCCGGCACGGTGGCGGCCTGACGCGCGTAGAAATCGATGAAACAGCGGCCCGCCGCAGGAGGGACGGAGGCGCGCGTGCCGCCTACGATGAGCCGCATGGGTGACGTACTGGCCGGATTTCATGCCGCCTGGGAGTTCGAGTCCGACTCCGTGCTCATCCGCTTCGAACGGGGAATCCGCACACCGAGGCTCTTCCAGACACTCGGTGAACGGCGTATCCCGCATGAAGCGATCGCGGCGGTGACACTGTCCCCGGGGAAGCGCGGGACCGTCGTTCTGCATGCCGTGCCGAGACCGGGCGCCGATCCTCTGATGGAGGCCGCGGCGGGCCAGCTCAAGGACGGCTGCGACCCGTACCGCCTGGTGCTGCCCGCCGAGCGGGAGACGCTCGCCGAGTACTACGCGGACGAGCTGCGGGCGCAGATCACGACGGACGACAGCAGGCCGGCCGACCGCTATCTGGTGGCAGCGCCCGAGGCTCCCCTGCAGTTCAAGGCGTACGACGGGAAGGCGTCCTTCGACGGCAAGCTGGTGTCCTTCCGGTGGTTCTGGACGGGTGCATCGTCGGCGAAGTGGAAGGCCGGCGACCAGAGCTTCCCGATCACGGACCTGTGCGGCGTCGAGTGGCGCTCCCCGGAGGTCTTCGAGGGCCATCTGCGCCTGCTGCGCCGCGAGAGCCCCGTGGCACAGCCCGGGCAGGCCGACCAGGATCCGGCGGCCGTGGTCTTCGGGCTCGGTTACGGCCCGGTCCACGAGTCGCTGCCGTTCGCCGCCTCGGTGCTCGCGGCGGTGCGGGCCTCGGGCCCCGCGGCCCTGACGCCCGAGGGCGCGGGCGCCGCGGCACCGGCCGTCCGGCGCGATCCGGCGGACATCGCCGAGCGCATCAGACACCTGGGCGAGCTGCACCAGTCGGGCCTGATCACGGACGAGGAATTCACGGCGAAGAAGGCCGAGCTGCTCGCGGAGCTGTGAGTTCACCGTCACGGCAGGTACCCGCGGGGCCCTGGGTGATACCTGGGTATGAGGTGCGGTCCAGCTCCCCGGTATGACGGCACGAGGGAGGCTTCACGCCTACGCTGATCAGGCCATGAGCAGCACAACGACACCACCTGACAAAGGCCCCGCCCCCGATCCGGGGGGACGCGGGGCCGCCCTGCGGCGTACGACCGCGGCGATCATCGACGGCCTGCGGGCGTCCGGAGCCTCACTCGCGACGCCCACCGGTTCGACCGAGCCGCTGCTCGGCCGCGCGCCCAAACGCTGGGTGCGGATGCTGCCCTATGTGATCGCGCTGTGTTTCATCGTCGTCCTCATACCGGTCACCGTCCAGGTCCTCACCCACGACTACGGCGTGAACGGCGGCCTGGCCGGCGGCCTGGCGGTCGCCCAGACCGCACCCCTGCTCCTCGCGGTCACCCGGCCGCTCCCCGCGTGGTGGATCGTGATCGTCGCGGACATCTGCGGGGCGATCACGACGCTCGCCACGGACTCCAGCCGCCCCCAGCCCTGGACCCCCATGATCATCGTGGGGTACATGGTCCTGTGCTGTGCGCTGTCCCTGCGGGAGAGCCGCCGCACCCTCCTCGGCATCTGGCTGGTCACCGTGGTCGCCGGGCTCGTGCTCGGCTCGTTCAGCGGGGAAGGCAGCCAGGACACCAGTGTGCTGCTGATCGTGCTCAGCGGTGCCACGCTGCTGCTCGGCGCACTGATGCGCGAGCGCGGCGATGCCCGGCGCAGGCTCGTCGAGCAGGAGACCATCAGCGAGGCCGAGCGCGCCCAGCGCACACTCCTTGAGGAACGGGCCCGTATCGCCCGGGAGTTGCACGACGTCGTCGCCCACCACATGTCGGTGATCACGATCCAGGCGGACTCCGCGCCCTACCGGCTCAACGACCTTCCGGACGCGGCGCGCGAGGAGTTCGGCAGCATAGCGGCGAGCGCCCGGGAGTCCCTCACGGAGATGCGCCGCCTGCTCGCGGTGCTGCGCAGCGAGGGCGCGGACGGCGAGCGTGCGCCCCAGCCCGGACTCGACCGCCTGCCACACCTGGTGGACGCCACGGTGCGGGCGGGGATACCGATCGAGCTGTCCCGGCCCGAACTGGCGCTGCTCACCCACCTGGCCAAGGTGACACCGGCCGTCGACCTGTCCGCGTACCGCATCGTGCAGGAAGCCCTGTCGAATGTGATGCGGCACGCGCCGGGCGCACGCACCGAGATCATGCTCGACCTCGATGACGAGTACCTGCTGATCCTCGTGGTCAACGGCCCGTCCAAGGCGCCGCCCTCCCCCCTGGAGAGCAGCGGCACGGGGCACGGACTCGTCGGCATGCGCGAACGCGTACGGTTGGTCGGCGGCACGGTCGACGTCGGACCGCTGCCCGGCGGCGGCTTCCGCGTGGCCGCCCGACTCCCGCTTCTCCCAAAGGATTCCGGCAGCGCATGACCATCCGCGTGATCATCGTCGACGACCAGGCCATGGTGCGGGCGGGATTCGCCGCCCTGTTGGCGGCGCAGAGCGACATCGACGTCGTGGGCGAGGCGCCGAACGGCAGACTGGGTGTCGAGGTCAGCAGGAACACCCATCCCGATGTCGTCCTGATGGACGTCCGCATGCCGGAGATGGACGGACTCTCCGCGGCCCGCGCCCTGTTGGACCCGCCGCCGGGAGTGGTGCACCTGCCGAAGGTCCTCATGCTCACCACGTTCGACGTGGACGACTATGTGTACGACGCGCTGCGCGCCGGAGCGTCCGGCTTCCTGCTCAAGGACGCGCCGCCCGCCGATCTGATCTCCGCCGTACGCGTGGTGGCTTCCGGCGAGGCGCTGCTCGCCCCTTCGGTGACCCGCCGTCTGATCGCGGACTTCGCCAAGCAGCGGCAGGCGCCCCGCTCCGACCAGTCGCTCCGGCTGAACGGCCTGACGCCGCGTGAGACCGAGGTATTGGTCCTGATCGCGCGCGGCCTGTCCAACCAGGAGATCGCCGAGCGGCTTGTCCTCGCCGAGCAGACGGTGAAGACCCACATCGGCCGTGTGCTGAACAAGCTCGACCTGCGCGACCGCGCCCAGGCCGTGATCTTCGCCTATGAGTCGGGCCTGGTCACGCCCGGCGAGCAGTAGCCCACCCCCTACCTCGGTATCACCACCGCATACCCCGGTATCACCTGAGAGTTGGCTCCTCGGTGTGACGTGCCGCCGGACACCGTCTTCCTACTTTTCGCTTCGTCAAGCCACAGCGCACCACGAAGCGGGGAGGGAGACGAGCCATGCGGCTTCGGTCCTGGAAAGCACGGAGCAAGAGGGCACTGGTCGCCGCCGCCCTCACCACGACGGTCGTGAGCGGCACCGCGGGCTGGGCCCTCGGCAATGAACAGCAGCCGCTCACGGGACCGCCGCCCGGCACCGCTTCCTGGCGCGCCGACCACACGCTGGGACTGAGCCTGCCGGACCCGGCGACCGCGTCCCCCGCCCAGGTCGCCACGTTCTTCGACTCGTTGAGCGATACGCAGCGACAGAAGCTGGTGGACCGGCACCCCTCGGTGGTCGGCAACCTGGACGGCGCGCCCACGGCCCTTCGGTACGAGGCCAACTCCCGCTCCCTGAAGGCCGAGCGCGCCCGCGAGCAGGCCCGGTCGACCGACCCCGACCTCACCCTGCAGGACCACGAGCGGGCCCGCTCCCTGGTCACCCGCTATGACGAACTGCTCACCCCCGGCCGTCAAATACTCGCGTTCGACCCGCGAGGGCGCGGCCAAGTGGCCGAGGTGTACGGGGACCTGACGGCCGCGCGGCACGTCTCGGTCGTCGTGCCGGGATCCGACATCGACCTGAGCTCCTTCGACCGCGCGCACGACAAGTACGGCACACCGGCAGGCATGGGCCACGCCCTGCGCACGGCGGCCGACGACCGCACCGCCGTGGTGGCCTGGGTGGGGTACACCACCCCGGTCGGCCTCGGCCCCGATGCCGCATCGGGACGGCTCGCGAAGGCGGGCGCGCCCCGTCTGGCGCGCTTCGTGCAGGGCCTGACGGCGTCCGGGACCCCGCGGCCCGCCGTGTTCTGCCACAGCTACGGCTCGGTGGTGTGCGGACTCGCCGCCCCCGACCTGCCCGCGGCCGACCTGGTGGTGCTCGGCTCCCCCGGCATGCGCGCGGACAGCGTCACCGATCTACACACCGACGCCCGGGTGTGGGCCGCCAAGAACGACAGCGACTGGATAGGCAAGGTCCCGAACGTCGAGCTGTTCGGCCTCGGCCACGGCGAGGACCCGACCGACGCCGACTTCGGCGCGCGGCGCGTCCCGGCGAACAAGGCCACGGGCCACACCGGCTACTTCGCCCCCGGCACGGACTCCCTGCGGGCCTTCGCCCGCATCGCCGACGGAGACCCGTCCACCGTCGACGCCCGACCCATCGGAGACCGGACATGAGCCTTCCCACTCTGAGCGGACTGCGCACGGCCGCGTCCGCCATCGACGCCAAGACCCCGGCCCATCGCGACCGGGCCATCGACGGGCTGCGCGCCCTGGCGCTGCTCGCCGTGCCGACCGGGCACTGGCTCCTGGGCGGTTTCACCCTCGACTCCGGGGGCGCGCTGCACAATGCGAGCCCGCTGGCCTCGTTCGGCTTCTTCGCGCCCGTCAGCTGGGTGCTGCAGATGCTGGGCATCTTCTTCCTCGTGGGCGGCTATGCCTCCGCGCTGTCGTACCGACGGGCGGTGGCGCGCGGCGAGTCCACGGGTGGCTGGCTGCGCGGACGCGTCGCGCGGCTCGGGCGGCCGGTCCTCGGCGTGACGGCCGTGTGGGCGGCGATGATCCCGGTGCTGTACGCGATGGGAGTGCCGGGCACGACGCTGCGCACCGGCTCGACGCTGGTCATCCAGCCCTTGTGGTTCGTCGGCGTCTACACCGTGATCACGGCACTCACCCCATGGTGCATACGCGCCGCGGAGCGGCTCAAGGGCTGGGCCGCGGTGCCCCTGATCGGGTCGGTGGCCGTCGTGGACTTCCTGCGCTACGGGCCGTTCGCGGACGCCATGCCCTCCTGGCTGAGTCTGCTGAACCTGCTGCCGGGCTGGATGTTCGCCTATCAACTGGGCGTCTGCTGGAGCGAGAAGAAGCTGGGCAGGCGCGGCGTGTGGCTGCTGCTCCTCGGGGGTACGGCGCTGTTCGCCACGCTGCTTCTCGCCTTCCACTACCCGGGGTCGATGGTCGGTGTCCCCGGCGAGGCCCGGACGAACTCGCACCCGCCGTCGCTGCTCGTCCTGGCCCTCGCCGCCGCGCAGAGCGGCGCGGCGATCCTGCTGCGGGACCGCATAGGCAGGCTGCTGCGCAGGCCCGCACTGTGGGCGCCGGTCGTCGTGATCAACCTGTCGGCGATGACGATCCTGTGCTGGCACCAGACGGCACTGCTCGCCGCGGCTGTCCCCGGCTCGTTCCTCGGCACGGTGCCGGGGCTGACCTCGAGCCCCGACACGCTCGCCTGGATAGCCGCCCGGATCGCCTGGCTCCCGGTCCTTGCGGCACTGCTGGTGCTGATAGGCCGCTACGCCCGCGGCTTCGAGGCCCCGTGGAAGCGTGCGACACATGCGCGCCGTGCCCTCGCCGGGCTCCTGGCGGCCAGCTTCGCGGTCTTCGCCCTGGGGCTCGCGTGAGCGCCGGGGCGGGCGGGCGTCGCTACTCCCGGCCCACCGAGGTGAACGTCATGTCGGCGTAGCGGTCGCCCGCGACGGATGCGGAGATCGGGGCGAGCAGGGCGAGTTCGCTGTCGGTGAGGGTGATGCGGGTGGCCGCGGTGTTCTCCTCGACGCGGGTGCGCTTGCGGGTGCCGGGGATCGGGACGACGGGGAGGCCGTGGACCGTGGCCTGCTGCTGCACCCAGGCCAGGGCGATCTGGCCGAGGGTGGCTCCGTGGGCGGCGGCGACGGTGCGGACGGGGTCGAGGAGCGCGGCGTTGGCGGCGGCGTTGGTGCCGGTGAAGCGGGGCAGCTGGCGGCGGAAGTCGTCCTCGCTGAGTTCCTTGTCGGCGTTGACGAACGAGCCGGTGAGGAAGCCACGGCCGAGCGGCGAGTAGGGGACGAGGGCCACGCCGAGGTCGGCTGCGGCGGGGACCACGCTCCGTTCGATGTCGCGGCTGAAGAGCGACCACTCCGACTGGACGGCGGCGATGGGGTGGACGGCGTGGGCGGCGCGCAGTTCGGCGCCGGTGACCTCGCTCAGGCCGAGGTGCTTGACCTTGCCCGCGGCGACGAGTTCGGACAGCACGCCGACCGTCTCCTCGATGGGCACGTCGGGGTTGCGGCGGTGCATGTAGTAGAGGTCGATGACGTCGGTGCCCAGGCGGCGCAGGCTGGCGTCGACGCTGGAACGGATGTAGGAGGGGGTGTTGTCGATGATCCGCTTGGTCGGGTGGGCGGGGTCGATGGACAGGGCGAACTTGGTCGCGAGGACGATCTGGTCGCGGTGGGCCTTGATGAAGGGAGCCAGGAACTTCTCGTTCTCGCCCATGCCGTACACGTCGGCGGTGTCGTAGAGGGTGACGCCCAGTTCCAGGGCGCGTTCCAGGGTGGCCCTGGCCTCGCCGGTGTCGGTGGGGCCGTAGGCGAAGCTCATGCCCATGCAGCCCAGGCCCTGGACGCCGACCTCGGGCCCTTCGGTACCGAGCCGGACCCTCGTCGCGATGCGCTGAGCCACGGCGCCGCCGACCGCGCTCCCGGCCACCGCCGTGCTCCCTGCCTCCCTGCTGCCGGTCTCCGTGCTCCTGGCCGTCGTGCTCTCGGTCGTCGTGCTCTCGAACGTCATGCTGGGGATCGCCTTCGATATATCGGTCGTCATGCGGTGTCAGGGCCTTTCCGACGCCCGTCGGGCGCCCGCGTATGTGTCGATCTTGTGGTCGAGGACGGCGAGGGTGTCCTGCAGCTCGGCTATCCGTGTGCGGACGTCGCGCCGGGTCTGCTCCAGGAGTTCCTGGCGCTCGGCGAAGGTGTGCTCGCCCTCGCGGACCAGTTCGGCGTAGCGGACCATGTCCGCCACGGGCATCCCGGTCAGGCGCAGTTTGCCGACGAGGGCGAGCCAGCGCAGGTCGCGGTTGCGGTACCGGCGCTGGCCGGTGTGGGAGCGGTCGATGTGGGGCATCAGGCCGATCCGCTCGTACCAGCGCAGGGTGTACGCCGTCAGGCCGGTGAAGGCGACGACTTCGCTGATCGTGTAGTGGTCCTGGCCGTCGGGGCGCGGCGGCTCGGCCGGGTCCGAGTGGCAGAGGGCCGTCGCGTCGGCAGCGGAGGGGGCTGGGACTGGGGCAGGTACGGGGGCTGGTGCGAGCGTGGTGTCCATCACCGTCATGATCCACACGCTAGAACCTTGGAGTGCGCTCCAAGCAAGCGGATTCGAGGTAATCCGGAAGACGTCCCGCTCCTTGGTCACTAGCGTGCGGGGCATGAGTGAAGCGCGTCGTGCCACGCCGGAGGATGCCGGGGAACTGCTCAGACTGCGGCAGGTGATGATCGACTCCGTGTTCGGCAGCGGTCCGCCCGGTGGGTCGGACACCAGTTGGCAGGCCGAGTCGGAGGCCACGGTGCGGCGGCGGCTCGGGGAGCCTGAGGGGGATTTCGTGGCGTTCGTCGTCGATCACCCCGAGCGGCCTGGGCGGCTCGCGGCGCTTGCGGTGGGCACGATGGAGTACCGCATCGGGCGCCCGGGCAATCCGCACGGCAGGGTCGGTCATGTCTTCAGCGTCGCCACCGATCCGGAGCAGCGGCGTCGCGGGTATGCGCGGGCGTGCATGGAGGCGCTGCTGGACTGGTTCAGGGAACGCGGTGCGGGCAACGTGGATCTCAACGCGTCGGTCGAGGCGGAGGCGCTGTACGTCTCCCTCGGGTTCGTGCGCAAGCGCGACCCCGCGATGCGGCTGAACCTCTAAGCGGCCTTGTGGAAGTCCGGTGCGGTTCGGGTGCGCCCCGAAGGGGCGCGGGGAACTGCGCGACCAGCCACGACGCACCCGCAGATGTGGACCGTACTTCCCGCGGAGCGCTTAGCGGGGCCAGTGGGCCTGCGCCACCCCCATGCGCTCCGGCCCACCGGCCAGGCCCTAGGCTCGGGGGCATGCAGAGCCTGGCGTTGATCGAGAACTGGCCGGTCCCGACCGCGGCGGCCGCCGTGGTCCGTGCGGACGGCACGGTCGTCGGATCCCATGGACCCACGGGGCAGCGTTTCGCCCTGGCCTCGGTCACCAAGCCGCTCGCGGCGTACGCGGCGCTGGTCGCGTACGAGGAAGGGGCGATCGAGCTCGATGAGCCCGCCGGGCCCGAGGGGTCGACGGTGCGGCATCTGCTCGCGCACACCAGCGGGCTCGCCTTCGACGAGCACCGGGTGACGTCGGCGCCGGGGACGCGGCGGCTGTACTCGAACGCGGGCTTCGAGGTGCTCGGGGATCACATCGCCAAGGCGACGGAGATCCCGTTCGGGGAGTATCTGCGTCAGGCGGTCCTCGAACCGCTCGGCATGACCGCGACCGCGCTGGAGGGCGGGGCCTCGCCCGCCAAGGACGGTGTGTCCACCGTCGACGACCTGGTCAGGTTCGCCGCCGAGGTGCAGGCGCCGCGGCTGCTGGACGCGCGGACGGTGGCGGCCGCGATGACGGTGACGTACCCGGGCCTGAAGGGCGTGCTGCCGGGGTACGGGCACCAGAATCCCAACGACTGGGGCCTCGGGTTCGAGATCCGGGACTCCAAGTCGCCGCACTGGACGGGTGGTTCGTCCTCGCCCCGTACGTTCGGGCACTTCGGGCAGGCCGGTACGTTCCTGTGGATCGACCCCGACGCGGGGGTCGCGTGTGTGGCGCTGACCGACCGGCCCTTCGGGCCGTGGGCCGTCGAGGTGTGGCCCGCGTTCACCGACGCGGTGCTCGCCGAGGTGCGCGGCTGAGCGGTTGGCGGCCACTCGCCGTGGCGGGCGATGATTCGCCGCCGACTGACCGTCCTCGGGGGCTGATCGCTCCCCCAAGCTCTCAACCCCATTCGAGCAGGGGGCACCCCCCTCGCGGCGGAGCCGCACATGTCAGAGCCCCGCGCCCCTATGGGGCGCTTGTCATCTCCCAGATCAGCAGCTCCGTGGCGCCTGAAGCCACGCCTTCCAGGCCCGCTTCCCCGCTGATCCGCGCCGAGTCCCCCGGCCTCAATCGGTCGTGGGCCAGGGCCAGTTCGCCGTGCACCACATGGACGTACATGAACGGAGCGTCCGGGAGTGCGAAGCGCTCCCCCGTCGCCAGGCGCCGTACGTGCAGGAGCGCGCCCGCGGCCGGGACCGCGTAGGGGGTGGAGTCGGCGATTCCGTGCACCACCTCGTAGGACGGTTCGCCGCCCGGTGAGAGCGGGGCGAGCCACATCTGGACGAAGACCAGCGGCTCCGCGCCGTCGTTGCGTTCCACGTGGCGGACGCCGCCGCCCGCGGAGAGGCGCTGCACGTCGCCGGGTCCGACCCGCGACTCATGGCCCGCCGAGTCGCGGTGGGTGAGCTCGCCCGCCACCACCCAGGTCACGATCTCGGTGTGGCTGTGCGGGTGTTCGTCGAAGCCCGCGCCTGGTTCGAGTCGTTCTTCGTTGCAGGCCAGGATCGCGCCGAAGCGGAGGTTGCCGGGGTCGTAATGGGGACCGAAGGAGAAGGCGTGGAAGGACTCGATGCCGGCCGCCGCCTCCCCGCCGCGGTACCGGTCGCCGGAGCGCCGTACATCAATCACGCCCCCCACGTTAGCCCCGGCACCGCATGTGCCCGCCCCGATAAGGCAGTCTTGTCCCCGTGCCCGAACCCTCAGCGAACGAAGCCCATCAGGAGCCCGAGCCGGGGTCCCGCCAGGACGCCCGCCGTACCCCCCACGCGCACGCCGCGACCCTGAAGCGCCTGGAGAAGTCGTCCGGCAGCCTCGCGGCGCAGGCCATCGCGCGCATGGACGAGACGCTGTCCTGGTACCGGGCGATGCCGCCGGAGAACCGGTCCTGGATCGGCCTGGTCGCACAGGCCGGTATCGCCGCGTTCACCGAGTGGTTCCGGCACCCGGACGCCCCGCAGGCCATCTCGACCGACGTCTTCGGCACCGCGCCCCGCGAGCTGACCAGGGCGATCACCCTGCGTCAGACGGTGGAGATGGTGCGTACGACGATCGAGGTGATGGAGTCCGCGATCGACGAGGTCGCGGCCCCCGGCGACGAGTCCATCCTCCGCGAGGCGCTGCTCGTGTACGCCCGCGAGATCGCCTTCGCGACCGCGCAGGTGTACGCGCAGGCCGCCGAGGCACGCGGTGCCTGGGACGCCCGGCTCGAATCCCTCGTCGTCAACGCCGTCCTGTCCGGGGAGGCCGACGAGGGCGCCGTCTCCCGTGCGGCCGCGCTCGGCTGGAACTCCCCCGAGCATGTCTGCGTGGTCCTCGGCACCGCTCCCGACGGCGACAGCGAGCTCACCGTCGAGGCCATCCGCCGGGCCGCCCGGCACGCGAAGCTGCAGGTCCTGACGGGTGTGCTCGGTGACCGCCTGGTCGTCATCGCGGGCGGCAACGACAATCCGCTGGCGGTCGCCAAGGCGCTGATCGGGCCGTACGCCGCGGGGCCCGTGGTGGCCGGACCGATCGTGCCCGACCTGCTGGCCGCCACCCGTTCCGCGCAGGCGGCGGCCGCCGGACTCAAGGCGAGCGCCGCCTGGCAGGATGCCCCGCGGCCGGTCCTCGCGGACGATCTGCTGCCGGAGCGGGCCATGGCGGGGGATCCGGCGGCCCGCGAGCAACTGGTGGAGGAGATCTACAGACCACTGGAGGAAGCGGGCTCCGCGCTCCTGGAAACGCTCAGCGTTTATCTGGAACAGGCGAGCAGCCTCGAAGGCGCCGCCCGCATGCTCTTCGTGCATCCCAATACCGTGCGCTACCGGCTCCGACGTGTGACTGACGTCACCGGTTGGTCACCTTCCGATGTGCGCTCCGCGTTCACGCTGCGCATCGCGTTGATTCTGGGACGGCTGGCCGACGGCGATCCTCAATCGTAGGATTTTGTCGGCCCCCTACAATTCCCCCAGCCGTTCTTCGTCCCTGTCCCCACGGGCGGCTCGTGCCGTCCACAAGAGAGAGTGTGAGAGTGCTCGTACTCGTCGCTCCCGGCCAAGGCGCTCAGACGCCCGGCTTCCTGACCCCCTGGCTCGACCTCCCCGGTGCCGCCGACCGGCTCGCCGCCTGGTCGGACGCCATCGGGCTCGACCTTGCCCACTACGGCACGCAGGCCGACGCGGACGCGATCCGCGACACCTCCGTGGCCCAGCCGCTGCTCGTTGCGGCCGGTCTGCTCTCGGCCGCGGCACTGGGTGACATCACGCCCGGCGCCGTCGCGGGACACAGCGTCGGCGAGATCACGGCCGCCGCGTACGCCGGTGTGCTCACCGAGGACGACGCGCTCCGCTTCGTGCGCAAGCGCGGCCTCGCCATGGCCGATGCCGCCGCCGTCACGGAGACCGGCATGGCGGCGCTGCTCGGCGGCGACCCCGCCGTCACCGTCCCGCACCTGGAGAAGCTGGGCCTGACCCCGGCGAATGTGAACGGCGCGGGCCAGATCGTGGCCGCGGGCACCCTGGAGCAGCTCGCCGCCCTGGCGGAGGACAAGCCCGAGGGCGTGCGCAAGGTGGTCGCCCTGAAGGTCGCGGGCGCGTTCCACACGGAGCACATGGCACCCGCCGTGGCGAAGCTGGAGGAGGCCGCAGCCGGCCTCACCGTCGCCGACCCGCGGCTCACCTACGTCTCGAACCGCGACGGCAGGACGGTCGACACCGCCGCCGACGTGATCTCCCGCCTGGTCGGCCAGGTCGCCAACCCGGTCCGCTGGGACCTGTGCATGGAGACCTTCAAGGAGCTCGGTGTGACCGCGCTGATCGAGGTGTGCCCCGGCGGCACCCTGACCGGTCTCGCCAAGCGCGCGCTGCCGGGCGTCAAGACGCTCGCGGTGAAGACCCCCGACGACCTCGACGCGGCCCGCACGCTCGTCGCCGAGCATTCCTGAGCGAGACAAGGAGCCGTAGCGCATGTCGAAGATCAAGCCCAGCCAGGGCGCCCCGTACGCGCGGATCATGGGCGTCGGCGGCTACCGGCCCACCCGTGTCGTGCCGAACGAGGTCATCCTCGAGACGATCGACTCGTCCGACGAGTGGATCCGGTCCCGCTCGGGCATCGAGACCCGCCACTGGGCCTCCGACGAGGAGACCGTCGCGGCGATGTCCGTCGAGGCGTCCGGCAAGGCCATCGCGGACGCGGGCATCACGCCCGAGCAGATCGGCGCCGTGATCGTCTCGACCGTCTCGCACTTCAAGCAGACCCCGGCGATCGCCACCGAGATCGCGGACAAGGTCGGCGCGGGCAAGCCCGCCGCGTTCGACATCTCCGCGGGCTGTGCGGGCTTCGGCTACGCGCTGACCCTCGCCAAGGGCATGGTCGTCGAGGGCTCCGCCGAGTACGTCCTGGTCATCGGCGTGGAGCGGCTGAGCGACCTCACCGACCTGCACGACCGTGCCACGGCGTTCCTGTTCGGTGACGGTGCGGGCGCCGTGATCGTGGGCCCGTCCAAGGAGCCGAAGATCGGCCCGACGGTCTGGGGCTCGGAGGGCGACAAGTCCGACACGATCAAGCAGACGATTTCCTGGGAGGAGTACCGCGAGGGCTCCCCCGACAAGTTCCCTGCCATTACGCAGGAAGGCCAGGCGGTCTTCCGCTGGGCCGTGTTCGAGATGGCGAAGGTCGCCCAGCAGGCGCTGGACGCGGCCGGAATCACCGCGGACGACCTGGATGTCTTCATCCCGCATCAGGCCAACGAGCGGATCATCGACTCGATGGTGAAGACTCTGAAACTGCCGGAGCACGTCACGGTGGCCCGTGATGTGCGCACCACCGGCAACACCTCGGCCGCCTCGATTCCGCTCGCAATGGAGCGGCTCCTGGCGACCGGCGAGGCGAAGAGCGGCGACACCGCGCTCGTCATCGGCTTCGGGGCGGGTCTCGTGTACGCCGCCACGGTCGTTACCCTCCCCTAGGCAGCACGTTCGGAATCATCCGATCCGCACGGCTCACGCCACACCCTCTGGATACATAAGAAGGAGCGCCAACATGGCCGCCACTGAGAAGGAGATCGTCGACGGTCTCGCCGAGATCGTCAACGAGATCGCCGGCATCCCCGTCGAGGACGTCCAGCTGGACAAGTCCTTCACCGATGACCTGGACGTCGACTCGCTGTCCATGGTCGAGGTCGTCGTCGCCGCCGAAGAGCGCTTCGACGTCAAGATCCCGGACGACGACGTCAAGAACCTGAAGACGGTCGGCGACGCGACCAAGTACATCCTCGAGCACCAGGCCTGACCGAGCCGTGCTCAGTCGCCACCCGGCGGTGGCGCCGCTGATCCCCTCAACACCGTGGAGAAATTTCCTGTGAACTCGACCAATCGCACCGTGGTCGTCACCGGTATCGGCGCAACCACACCGCTGGGTGGTGACGCAGCCTCGACGTGGGAGGGGCTGCTCGCCGGCCGCTCCGGCGTCAGCCTGCTGGAGCAGGACTGGGCGGCCGAGCTGCCCGTCCGCATCGCCGGTCAGATCGCCGTGGAACCCGGCGAGATCATCCCGCGCCCGCAGGCCCGCAAGCTGGACCGCTCGGCGCAGTTCGCGCTGATCGCGGCGAAGGAGGCGTGGGCCGACGCGGGTTACACCGCCAAGGCGGGCGAGGACACTTCGGTGGACCCGAACCGCCTGGGCGCGGTCATCGCCTCCGGCATCGGCGGCGTGACCACGCTGCTCGACCAGTACGACGTGCTCAAGGAGAAGGGCGTACGCCGCGTCTCCCCGCACACCGTGCCGATGCTGATGCCCAACTCCCCGGCGGCCAACGTCGGCATCGAGCTGGGCGCCCACGCGGGCGTCCACACCCCGGTGTCGGCCTGCGCCTCGGGCGCCGAGGCCATCGGCTACGCGATCGAGATGATCCGCACCGGCCGCGCCGACGTCGTCGTCGCGGGCGGCACGGAGGCGGCGATCCACCCGCTGCCGATCGTCGCGTTCGGCAACATGATGGCGATGTCCAAGAACAACGACGACCCGCAGGGCGCCTCGCGTCCCTACGACGCCGACCGCAACGGCTTCGTGCTCGGCGAGGGCGCCGGTGTGATCGTCCTCGAGTCCGAGGAGCACGCCAAGGCCCGCGGCGCGAAGATCTACGCGGAGGCCGTCGGCCAGGGCATCTCGGCCGACGCGCACCACATCACGCAGCCCGAGCCGTCCGGCAACGGCATCGCCGCCGCGCTGCAGAACCTGCTCGACACGACGGACCTCAAGCCGGCCGAGATCGTGCACGTGAACGCGCACGCGACCTCGACCCCGCAGGGCGACGTCGCCGAGATCAAGGCGCTGCGCAAGGCGTTCGGCGACGACGTCGACCACATGGCGATCGCCAGCACCAAGTCGATGACGGGTCACCTGCTCGGTGGCGCGGGCGGCGTGGAGACCGTGGCCACGGTCCTCGCGCTCAAGAACCGCATCGCCCCGCCGACGATCAACATCGAGAACCTCGACCCCGAGGTCGACGCCGATGTGATCCGCGACGAGGCCCGCCCGCTGCCCGAGGGCAGGATCGCGGCGCTGAACGACTCGTTCGGCTTCGGCGGCCACAACGTCGTCCTGGCGTTCCGGAGCGTCTGACCCGGCCGTACGTACGTGACGCGAAGGGGCCCCACCGATTCGGTGG